>NZ_JACNME010000014.1 GCF_014270065.1 Quadrisphaera sp. RL12-1S
CTGCCGGCAGGCGAGCCCGGAGGTGGCGGCCCGCTGGCAGGGCAGGTCGTGGGCCAGCCCGCGCACCCCCGCGAGCCTGCTGGCCTCCACGCCGGTGGGCTCCTTCGGCGGCGTGGACACCCCGGCGGTCTATGACTTCCTGGACTCGCACGCCCTTCGAGCTTGAACCGCCTGCGGCGGCCTGCTGTCACCGCTCATGGGTAGAGCCCTCTCAGGACGTGCGCCTCGGCGACGCGCTGGACGGCGAGGCTGGTGGCGGCGGAGCGCAGGTCCACGCCGTGGCGCTGCGACTGGGCGAGGACCTGCTGCCACGCGGAGGTCATGCGGTCGGCCAGGCGCGCCTCCACCTCGTCCTCCGACCACCAGTACGCCTGGTTGGCCTGGACCCACTCAAAGTACGACACGATCACGCCGCCGGCGTTGGCGAGGATGTCGGGCACCACCAGCACGCCCCGCGCGGCGAGCAGGGCGTCGGCCGCCGCCGTCGTCGGTCCGTTGGCGCCCTCGACCACGAGCCGGGCGCGGACGTCGGCCGCGTTGCCCTCGTGCAGCACGCCCTCCACCGCGGCGGGCACGAGCAGGTCGACGTCGGCCGTCAGCAGCTCCTCGCCCACGATGGCGACGCCGCCGCGGAACCCGGCGACCGAGCCGGTCGCGTCGACGTGCGCCTCGAGCGCCGCGACGTCGAGGCCGGCGGCGCCGTCGAGCGCCGCCACCGCGCCGTCCTGGTCGCTGACCGCCCGCACCGCCACGCCGGCCTCGGCCAGGAACCGCGCGGTGCCGCGCCCGACCTTGCCGAAGCCCTGCACCGCGGCGGTGCAGCCCCGGGGGTCGAGGCCGAGGTGGCGCAGGGCGGCCAGCGCCACGTGGACGACGCCGCGGGAGGTGGCCGAGGCCCGTCCCAGCGACCCGCCGAGCGAGATCGGCTTGCCGGTCACCACGCCCAGCACGGTGTGGCCCGCGCCGACGGAGTAGGTGTCCATCATCCAGGCCATCGTCTGCTCGTCGGTGCCGACGTCGGGGGCGGGGATGTCCTGCGTCGGGCCGATGAGCGGGGAGATCTCGCTGGTGAACCGGCGGGTGACGCGCTCGAGCTCCGCGGCGGAGTACTGGCGCGGGTCGATGCGCACCCCGCCCTTGGCCCCGCCGTAGGGGACGTCGAGCAGGGCGCACTTCCACGTCATCCACATCGCCAGGGCGCGCACCTCGTCGAGGTCCACGCGCGGGCTGAAGCGGACGCCGCCCTTGCCCGGCCCGCGGGAGTAGTTGTGCTGCACGCGGTGACCGGTGAGCACCTCCACGGTGCCGTCGTCGCGGCGCAGCGGGATGCTGACGCTCACCTCGCGGCGCGGCACCGACAGCAGGTCGTAGGTGCCGCGGTCGTACCCGAGCAGCTCCACGGCAGCCGCCAGCTGCGCGCGGGCGTCGTTGAGCGTCGCCGTACCTCGTGCGGGCGCCGGGGTCTGCTGGGCGGGGATCGGACGGGTGACGCTGCCAGCGGTCACAGTCCCTCCACCTGCAGCCAGGTCGAGAAGGAGGGCCGCACCTGCGTTGCAGAGTCAGGGCCGCCAGCGGAGCGGACGAGCATGATGAATCTCCTGGGCGCTTCAGTGCCGGGTCGGCGGTTGGGCAGGGGCGTGTCAGCGGTGGTCGACGTCAGCGGAGGACAGGCGCTGCGCCAGGTAGATGGGGATGACCGACACGATGACCATCACCACGGCGATGACAGCGACCACCGGTGCCTGGTTGGGGCGGAACATGTTGTTCAGGATGAAGATCGGGAGGGTGGTCACCCCTGACCCGGCAGTGAACGTCGTCACGATGATCTCGTCGAAGCTCAGGGCGAAGGCGAGCAGGCCGCCGGCCAGCAGGGCCGAGCGCAGCTGGGGAAAGGTGACCAGCCGGAAGGTCGTCCAGATCCCAGCGCCCAGGTCCGAGGAGGCCTCCTCAAGACGCGTTCCCGTGCGGCGGAGCCGGGCCACTGCGTTGTTGAAGACCGTGACGATGCAGAAGGTTGCGTGGGCGACCACGAGCGTCCAGATGGAGAGCGGGACGCCGAGGATGGTTCGGAAGAAGTTGTTCAACGCGATGCCCGTGACGATGCCGGGCAAGGCGATGGGGAGGATGACCAGCAGGTTGACTGTCTGCCGCCCGAAGAAGTCGAAGCGCTGCAGCGCGATGGCCACCAATGTGCCCAGCACCAGGGCCATCGCGGTGGCCAGCAGGGCGATCCCCACGCTGGTCGCCACTGCCGCGCGCGCGCCTTCGCTGTTGGCTGCGCGCTCCCACCACTGCGTCGTCAGCCCGGGTGGGGGCCAGGACAGGGACAGCGAGGTGGAGAAGGAGTTGATGAAGACCACGAGGAGTGGGAGGTAGATGACCAACAGGGTCAGAGTGCTGACCGTCGCCAGGGCTGCCTGTGCCGTTCGTCCGATGCGCATCTCAGCTCCCGGCTCAGAGGTTGTCCAGCGCGCCTGTGCGGCGCACCAGGGCGAGGTAACCGAAGATGATCACGATCGGCACCAGAGCGATCGCTGCGGCGAGCGGGAGGTTGTTGGCCGCACCGACGTTGGTGTAAACGAGGTTCCCGAGCACCTGACTGGTGCCGCCCACGATGGTGACCGTGATGTAGTCGCCCAGCGACAGCGAGAAGCTGAAGATCGTTCCCGCGATGATGGCCGGCGTGGTCAGGGGCAGGACGACGCTGCCCAAGGTGCGCCACGTCGAGGCCCCGAGGTCGGAGGAGGCCTCGATGAGGCTGTCCGGGACCTTCTCCAGGCCAGCGTAGATCGGCAGGATGACGTAGGGCAGCCAGAGGTAGCTGAGTGTGATGATTGCTGCGGTCAGGCCGTACCCGGGGCCCTGCAGGCCCGTCGGTGCCAGCACCCAGTTGAGGAGTCCCTGCTCGGACAGCAGAGACCGCCAGGCGTAGGCCTTGACGAGGTAGCTGGCCCACAGAGGCATGAGGGTCGCGATGACCAGCAGGCGGCGGGCTCGTGGTGAGGCGACCTTGGCCATGTAGAAGGCGATGGGCAGAGCGATGAGGACGTCGACCACGGTGACCACAACGGCGACACCGACGGTCCGAAGGGTGACCGTCTGGTAGAGCGATCCCGTCACCACGGTCCGGATGTTGTCGAGAGTCCACGAGGGGCTGATCTGTCCGGTGTATCCGTCAACCCTCCACAGGGCGGTCACCAGCAGCAGGGCCAGCGCGACGACGTAGACGACCACGAGCCAGGTCAGTGGAGCGATGAGCACCAGGGCGAGGCGGGCTCTGGAGTGGGTGGCGAGGAAGGAGGAGGTTCGTCGGCCCAGACCGGGCGAGAGCAGCGCGTTCATGACGTCCTTCGGTGGTGCGGTACGGGGGCTTGGGCTGCGGGTGGGGCCCTGGTCCCCACCCGCAGCTGCACCTCAGCCCTTGATCTCCTGCCAGGCGGCCGTCCAGCGGGTGTAGTCGGTGCATGTGACGTCAGTGCGGCCGTCCAGGCACGCGGCGACCGGCGTCGTCCAGTAGTGGATCTTCGAGGCGTAGTCGGCGTCACCGGCGTGGAACGCCTCGCAGTCGTCGCGGTAGTTGCACGCTGCCTCGCTCGAAGGAGCCTCACCGAAGTAGGCAGTCGCCTTTCCGTTCGTCTCCGGGCTCGAGATCCAGTCGAGCCAGGCGTAGGCGCAGTTCGGGCTCTTGGCCTTCGAGGCGATCATCCAGGTGTCTGACCACCCAGTCGTCCCCTCCTCGGGGAGGACTACGGCGGTCTTGGCCCCTTCTGCGGCGAGGGAGTTCTGGATGACCTGCCAGCTGGTGCCCACGACCGAGTCGCCGCTGGTGAAGGACTGGATCTGCTTGAGGTAGTCCGACCAGTACTCCCCCACGTTGACCCGCTGCGCCTTGAGCAGGCCCACCGCAGCTGCGAGCTGGGTCTCGTCCAGGGCGTACGGATCCTTGATGCCCAACTCGGGCTTGTGAGTCATCAGGTACAGGGCCGCGTCAGCGATGTAGATGGGCGAGTCGTAGGCGGTGACCTTGCCGGCGTACTGGGAGGCGTCGTCGAAGACGGCGCTCCAGGAGGTGGGGGCTGGCTGCACGACGTCGGTGTTGTACATGAGGAGATTGGCCCCGTAGCCGTGCGGGACGCCGTAAGACCTGCCGTCCACGGAGTTCCAGGCGCGGTTTTTCAGGAAGTCGTAGATGCCGGCGTAGCTGGGGATGAGATCGGTGTTGACGGGGGCGACGTCGCCTCCGGCGATCAGGCGCAGGGTCGCGTCCCCGGAAGCCGCCACCACGTCGTAGTCCCCGGTCTTCATGAGGTTGACCGCCTCATCCGAGGTCCCGTAGACCTTGGAGGTCACCGCGCAGCCGGTCTTCGCTTCGAAGCCTGAGACCCAGTCGACGCTCGGGTCGTTGCTGCCGTCCTCGACGTACCCGGGCCAGGCCAAGATCGAGACGCTGCCCTCGTTGTCTCCGAGGCTCGTCTGCTCAGCGGTCGGCGACGGCCCCGAGACCGCCGTGGTGCCGCATCCAGTCAGGGCGGCTGCCGCCAGCAGGGCCACGGCCGCCGAAGCAGTGGTGCGCTTCACCTTGGTGGTGCGGAGCATGGTGGTCCTCTCGATCGTCTGGGGTGGGGAACCATCAGGCCCGGACCGGTGTCAATGCGGTCCCGGGCCGGGTCGGACGTGACAGTTGGAGCTCAGGCGACGCTCGACGACAGGACGACGACGTCCTCCTCGTGCCACATCACGTGGACGCGCTTGCCCCGCAGGTGCTCACCACCCATGTCGCGGTCGTTGCGCTGGAGCACCGTGACGCGCGGGCCTGCGTCGAGCTCGACGACGCAGCGCACGGCGCTGCCTACGTAGATCGTCTCCAGGACCGTCCCGGCCGCGCTGTGACCGGCGGAGGCCTGCGGAACCGCGGCGACCTGCAGTCGTTCAGGCCGGATGGAGAACTCGCCCTGCCGACCGAGGACCTTCTGGGCGTGGTCGGCCGCGAAGACGTTGGAGGTCCCCACGAAGTCGGCGACGAAGCGGGAGGCGGGGTTCTCGTACAGCTCGCGTGGCGTCCCGAGCTGCTCGATGCGGCCCTCGTTGAAGACTGCGACACGGTCGGACAGGCTCAGGGCTTCTTCTTGGTCGTGGGTGACGAACAAGAAGGTGATGCCGAGGTCGCGCTGGACCTGCTTCAGCTCGACCTGCATCTGCTCACGAAGCTTCAGGTCCAGGGCTCCCAGAGGCTCGTCCAGGAGCAGCACCTTGGGCTCGACGACACTGGCGCGCGCCAGGGCGATGCGCTGCCTCTGACCCCCGGACAGCTGGGCGGGCTTGCGCTGCGCCGTGTGGGCGAGTCGCACCGCCTCCAGCGCCTGCATCGCCATCTCGCGTCGCCGCGCCGCCTTGATGCCGCGCACCCGCAGCCCGTAGGCGACGTTGTCGAGCACTGACATGTGGGGGAACAGCGCGTAGTCCTGGAAGACCGTGGAGACATCGCGCTGGAACGCGGGCCTTGACGTGACGTCATCACCGAAGAGCTCGATCGAGCCCGAGGTGGGCTGCTCGAAGCCCGCGACGAGCCGGAGCATGGTGGTCTTGCCTGAACCCGACGGGCCGAGCATGGAGAAGAACTCGCCGGACTGGACGTCCAGGTCGACGGCGTCGACGGCCGTCACGCCGGCGAACCTCTTGGTGATCCCGGTCAGGCGGATTGCTGGGGTGCTGCTCATGCGGTTCCCTTCGACTCCATCGTCTTAAAACATATGGAACCATATTTCAGACGAGGGCGGCAAGAGTTACAATCGCGTGACGCCGCCAGTTGCGGCGCCCTCCGGCCTCCCCGACCGAACAGCACCACCTCCAGGAGACGCATGACGCGCCAAGCCAGGCACATCGACGCGGCGCTGTCCGTGGTCTTCGCGCCACTGGACGACGGTGCACGTGCTGGGCTTGTGGAACGGCGCCTGACCGACGCGATCGTCAGCGGTGTGCTGAGGGACGGGGAACGCCTGCCCAGCGAGGCCACGATGGCCCGCCAGCTGGGGGTCGCGCTGGTGACAGCACGTGAGGCGCTCGAGGCGGTGCGCGAGCGCGGCCTGGTGCAGACCCGCCGCGGACGAGAGGGCGGGAGCTACGTCACCTGCGACGCCGCAGCCGCTGACCAGTGGGCTCGGCGCAGGCTGCGCGACAGCAGCCGCATCGAGCTGCGGGACATCGCCTTGCACGTCAGCGCGATTCTGGGGATGGCCGCAGAGGTCGCTACCGACCGCGCCACCGGGGATGACATCGACGTCCTGATGAGCATTCACGAGACCGCAGACCTCAGCACCGCCGGGAGCGCACGTCGGGCCGTGGGGTGGTTCCAGCTCGAGCTCGCCGCTGTGAGCCAGTCACCACGTCTGGTGCGCGAGGAGATGCGCTTGCAGAGCGAGGCGGCACCCCTGCTCTGGATGTGCCTGCGCGAGCACGAGCACCGGGTGCGAAGCGCTGCCAGCCGCGAGGACGTCCTGGCGGCGCTGCGGCGCGGCGCGCCACAGGCAGCCAGGGCTGCGGTGGCCTCCTTCGTGCAGGGCTGCCTGGACTGGCTGGTCGTCGAGCGGATGCGACTGGTCGAGCTGGACACAGCTCGGGAGGAGGCGTCATGAAGGCCCTGGTGCAGGGGCGGGCTCCCCTCGAAGCCGCACGACAGGTGGGTGGAACCCTGACTCCCCTGTTCGATCAGGTGGACGCCTGGCAGCGGCAGCTCCAGCAGCACCTCGATGAGGTCTCAGCCTCCGCCGGGGTGCTGGATGCCGAAGTGGCTGACTTCGCGCTGCCGGCCCTGAGTGAGCCGTCCGGCCTGGCCTCGGGCGTCGGTTTCGTCGGTGCCCCCGGCCTCCTCGTGGGCGAAGGCTGGCACGTGGCCTGGTGGTGGCTCGCCGGACAGGCGAAGGAACCCAGGCGCCTGTCCACGGCGACGCCGGGTGGCGACCAGCTGCGTGACTACAGCGCCATGGAGTGGTGGCGCGTTCCGTCCCGGACCGCAGCTCGCCACCTCAGCGGGCCTTACGTCGACTACGTCTGCGTGAACGACTACGTGCTGACCATCACCGCCCCGGTGCTTCGAGCAGGAACGGTTGTCGGGGTGGTCGGTGCTGACCTGCTGGTCGATCGCCTCGAACGTCAGCTGCTGCCGCTGCTGACACCGATCTCAGCACCCTGCACCCTGGTCAACTCCTCGGCTCGGGTCGTCACCTCCACCGACGCCCGGCGCGAGCCGGGTTCGGTGCTGCGCTCTGACGCATTGGCGGAGGCGCTGCTGCTCATGCGGCAGGACGCCAGCGCCCCCCTCGACGTGGAGTTCGAGGAGGGCGCGAGGGTGCTTTCGTGCGGTTCGAGCTCCCTCGCCCTCGTCATCGGGCGGTGAAGCTGGAGTCGACCGGTGGTGGCGCTGCCCTGGGGGAAGGCGCCACCACCACCGGCCGAGATCGTGGATCAGGCGGCGTCCCGCCTGATGGCGCGCAGGCGTTCGGCGAAGTCGCGCGCATCACCCTCGGGGATGTGGTCGGAGTGGCGGTCGGGCTTGGCAACCAGGAGGTACGCCAGCCCTGAGCCCGCCACGACGGCGAGCCCGATGGCCACGACCCAACGGTCCAGGAAGTCCGTGGTGCCAGGAGCGGGCTTGATCAGCAGCACGATGGCGAAAACGCCGTAGGCCAGGGCGACCACGTTGACCACGAAGCCCCACCTGCCCAAGGACCACAGGCCTGCCGGACGCCAGCCCAACACGCGCTGGCGCAGCGCTGCCAGGACGACCGCCTGGAAGGAGATGTAGATCCCCAGGACGGCGAAGGCGGTGACCCGACCCAGGGAGTCCGGCCGCCAGAAGACGAACAGGCAGATGAGGATCGGCACCACGCAGACCACGAGCAGAGCGTTGGTCGGGACCGCCTTGGCCTCTGAGACATGAGACAGCCACCGGCTTGCCGGGAGCATCCGGTCGCGAGCGAAGGCGTACAGCAGTCGACTGCCCGCCGCCTGCAGGGACAGCACGCAGGAGATGAACGCCATGACCGCGACCAGGAGGAAGACCTTGGACCCGAAGCCACCCAGGGTGCTCTCCAGGATGGCCGGGATCGGGTCGGCCACCTCACCGGCGACGATGGCGCGCAGCTGGTCGGTGGGGATGGCCAACACGTACCCGGCATAGGAGACCGTCGCGGAAACACCGCCGACCACGATCGTGAGCATCATGGCTCGGGGGATTCGCCGCGCGGGGTCGGAGACCTCTTCGGCCACGTCACCGCACGCCTCGAACCCGTAGAAGAGGAACAGGCCAGCCAGGGAGGCCGCGAGGAACGTACCTGCGTAGCCGGTCCCGCCCCCCGCGCCCATGGTGTCCCAGAAGACCGACAGCGGCTGCTCGCGGTGGAAGACCAGCAGAAACAGGCCGAGCGCGATGACGCCGATCAGCTCCGCCGCCAGTCCGATCTGAGCGATCTTCGCCAGGAACCGCGTCCCGCTGTAGTTCAGGGCGAAGGCCAGCACCAGCAGACCGACCGCTGTGGCCAGGGAGATCGTCGGGGTGACCTCCAGGCTGAAGAGAGCCGCGACGAAGCCGCCGCCGAACTCGGCCACCGCGGTGACGGTCACGATGATCGCCCACAGGTACACCCACGAGACGATCCAGGCGGCCCGCCGGTTCCACAGCCGCCTGACCCAGGGGTAGATACCGCCGGCCAAGGGGTACTGCGAGACCACCTCGCCGAACACGAGCGCGACCAGGAACTGCCCGGCGCCCACGATGAAGATCCACCAGATCGACGGCGGGCCACCGATGGACAGGCTGTAGGCGAACAGGGAGTACACCCCGACCAGCGGGGACAGGTAGGTGAAGCCGAGCGCCATGTTGGCCCACAACCCCATGCTGCGCTGGAACTGTCCGGTGTAACCGAGTGCAGCCAGCTGAGCGTCATCGGTACTCATGTCGGGTCGTCCGTCGACCTGGCCCACGGGCCCTCCTCGTCGTCGCATCGCCCGTGGAGCCAACGATCAGCACCGGGGGCAGGGGAGGAAAACATATAGAGCCATATGTCCAACCACAAGGTCCTGCCGTCGAAGACGTCGGCGCAAGACGCCAAGCCGTCGCCGGGGAGTCGGTCACCGCGTGCGAGCGTGTCGACCCGGGCTCGGCCGGTGAGCCGACCCACGCGAACGCCGGCACCGGTGCCCGGGAAGAGCCAGTCCCCTGCACCCGCCCACCTCTCCCGATTGCACTCCGCCTCGCGGGCGACGAGGAGCGCATGAGGACGGAGCGCGCGTGGTGCGCGGTCGATCAGCAACCAGTACCGCCCCCACGCAGGCCGCGATGCATACAGATGGATTTAGAGCATCACAAGGCGGAGAGACCTGCCGATACATATGGAAAGGCAGTCTTGAGAAGCAGGGGGAAGACCGGCCATGCGCAGCATCAGGGGTCAGCTCGTGGTCAGGGTGATGGCGATGACCATCGCCATCCTGGCGGTGGTGGTGACGGTGGTCGCGCTACGGGCCTCCTCGACCGGTGAACGCCAGGCCGAGCTGTACAACCGGACCCTGGCCGCCGATCAGGCGTCCTCGGTGCAGCTCACGCTGCGCCAAGCAGTCGTCACCGTCGACACACTGGCTGGTGCGCTAGCTGCGCTGCACCAGAACGGCGGGGCCTCGAGGACCGCCGTCACCGCCGCGGTCCATGACACCCTCGTGGCGAACCCCTCTCTGCTGGGCGTGGCGACGGCGTGGGAACCGAACGCCTTCGACGGACGCGACGCCGCTTTCGCCGGTGCGAGCGGGAGCTCCGCAGACGGCCGCTACGGCGTCTACTGGTACCGCAGCGGCGGCGAGTTGTCCTTCACCACCCTGACCAGCATGGACGACCCGTCACAGGGCGACTGGTACCTCGGCCCACGCCAGAGCCTGAAGGCGATGCTGACCGAGCCGTACACCTACAAGCTGGACGGCAAAGAAGTCTTGATGACCACGGCCACGGCGCCGGTGCTCGTGCAGGGCCAGTTCCTCGGGGTCGTCACCGCGGACCTGGCGCTGACCGACCTGACGGCGAAGCTGCAGGCCATCAAGCCCTACGGCAACGGGTACGTCTCGCTGCTGAGCGACAAGGGCAACGTCGTCGCCGGCCCCAGCGCCCAGGCGCTGGGCAAGCCACTGCAGGGCCCCCTGGCCGCTGTGGCGCAGCAGGTCAGCGCCCAGCGCACCGCACAGACCACGAGCCTGAACGACCCGTCGTCGGGCGGCGAGGCTCTGGCCGCGGTGGCTCCGGTCGCCGTCACTGACGACCAGACGTGGGCGCTGGTGGTCTCCGCGCCCCGCGCCACAGTACTGGCCGACGTCGCACGAACGACATGGCTGATCGTGCTGGTCGGCCTGGTGGCTGTGGTCCTGGCCGGCGCGCTGACCTGGTGGATCGGGACCGGACTGGTCCGTCCTGTGCGCGCCCTGCGGGACAGCCTCATCGACATCGCTGACGGCGAGGGCGACCTGACCCGCCGGGTGGACTCCGCTCGCCACGATGAGCTGGGTCAGCTCGGAGGGGCGTTCAACCGCTTCGCCGACACGGTCGCTGCCACCGTTCGCGAGATCACCACCGAGGCCGACTCACTGCACCGCGCCGCTGGGGCACTGGACAGCACCAACCGATCCCTGACCACCGACATCGATGCCTCCGCGACACGATGCAGCGAGGTCGCCGGCCAGGCCGGTGCCGCCAGCGCCGAGGTCACCACCATCGCCTCGGCTGCCGAGGAGATGGGCGCCTCCATCGCTGAGATCGCACGCGGCACCCACGAAGCCTCCCGCATCGCTGCCGAAGCGGTGCAGGTCTCTAGCTCCACGGAGACCGTCTTCGAGGCTCTGTCGACCAGTTCCACTGAGATCGGCGCCATCGTGGCCACCATCACCGGTATCGCCCAGCAGACCAACCTCCTGGCCCTGAACGCCACCATCGAAGCCGCCCGCGCCGGAGAGGCCGGCAAGGGCTTCGCGGTGGTCGCCGGAGAGGTCAAGGACCTGTCGGGGCAGACCGCTCGGGCCACCGACGACATCGAACAGCGCATCACCCGCCTGCTCAGCGACGTCGGCTCCGCCTCCAGCTCGGTGTCCACGATCGGGACCGTGGTGGGTGATCTTGATGGGATCCAGACCTCCGTGGCCAGCGCCGTGGAGGAGCAGACCGCGGTCACCGCCGAGATCGCGACGGGGGTCACCCGCGCCGCGCTGGCCACGACCGCCATCGCCGACACGATCGTGCAGGTGGCTGCCGCCGCGGAGAGCATGCGGTTCAGCGCGGCCGCCGCCCGAGCCTCCGTGCAGGACGTCAGCGCCACCGCCGAGCGCATGCGGGCCCTCGTGGGTCGGTTCAGGGTCTGAACATCCTCTGCGCCAACGCCGCTCGATCACGTTGCGTCCGGTGTGCCTGTGGCTCACTGGATGCGACGTGGTCGACGACGAGCAACGGTCCCGGCATCGTGGTCTGTCGACGGGGGGTGATCGCTGAACCCGCGAACGGGCCTCGACCGCATCCTGGGCCCACCGCGGCAGCACACGGAAGGTGAGGGCGGCTGTCAGGCGCCAGATGCCCGACGGCGCTCTGGACTGGGCGTCACAGCGGTCGGTGGCCGATCAGCGCACCTTCCAGGACGCGCAAGACGGCTGGTGCTGACTCTCCGGACCGGTGCACCAGTAGCAGCGAAGTCTGCAGGGAGACGTCCTGCAGCCGGGCGTAGCGCACACCAGGCATGGACAGACCCGAGAGGCACTCGGGCACCAGCGCCACCGCGGTCCCCGCGCCCACCAGAGCAAGGGCCGCGAGGTAGTCGCGCACTGCGATGACCGCTGGGGGGCTCAAGCAGCCTGCCGCCGCAACGGCAGCGACTTCGTCACGAGCGTCGTGTGCTTCCCCGAAGGACGGGACGGCGAACCGCTCGCCTGCGAGCTCATGGGCGAGCACCGCGCCGGACCTTCCCGAGCGGTGACGTTCGGGTACTGCCAGCAGCACGTCCTCACGACGGACCACGGTCTTGGACAAGCTGTCTGGCAGCTCGGGCCGGTCGCGCAGCAGTCCGACGTCGATCCTCCCGGCCACCAGCGCCTCAACCTGCTCGGGCGTGGCCATCTCCTCTATGAGGATCTTCACTGCGGAGTCCTCGATCACGTGGGCGACTGCGTCAGCCAGGACACCGGAGTAGGCAGCTGAGGCGACGTAGCCCACCCGCACACGACCCAGGAGCCCCTCGCCCGCAGCGCGCCCGACCGATTCGGCCTGCTCGACGGCCTGGAGCACCTTGTGGGCCTCCGGCAGGAAGACCTCACCGGCAGCGGTCAGCCGGGGGGTCGTGCGTCGGCCTCGTTCCAGCAGCCGGACCCCGAGATGGTCCTCGAGTGCCTTGAGCTGGGCGCTCACGTTGGAGGTGGCGGTCTCAAGGCCTTCGGCGGCCCGCGCGAAGTGCATCTGCTCGGCGACGGCCACGAACGCCCTCAGCCAACGCAGGTCCAACGCATCACCTCCATGCCATGACGCTACTCGGCTCGAGGAACGGGCCGAACCCGCAGAGCGCCGCCGTGGGGTGAGTCGGTCGGGGCGATCTCATGGGTGGTGCGGTGCGAACCACCCGGGGCTCTCACCGCACCACCTGAGAGTTCAGCCGGCCGTGCGGATCAGCTTGCGGTTGATGAACTCTTCAATGCCTGAGCGGCCCAGCTCGCGCCCGCTGCCGCTGCCCTTGGTGCCACCGAAGGGCAGCTCGGGACTGTCTGCCGCCACGATGTTGATGAAGACCATGCCGGCGCGGATCGCGTCCGCCACGCGCTCGGCCTGCTCAGGGTCGGTGGTGAAGACGTAGGAGCCCAGCCCGAACGGGGTGTCGTTGGCCAGGTGCACCGCAGCGGCTTCGTCTGCGACGCGGTAGACCACACCGACCGGACCGAAGAACTCCTCCCGGTAGGCCTCGTTCTCGGGGGTGACGTCAGTCAGCACGGTCGTGGTGAAGACGTTGCCCTCCCTGCGCCCGCCGTGGACCAAGGTGGCTCCCTGGGCGACTGCCCGTTCGATCTGGTCCTGCAGGCGGTCAGCCGCCGCGGAGGACGACAGCGGGCCCAGGCTCACCCCGGACGGGGAGGGGGTCTGGGGGGTGATGGCCGCCAGGGCTGCGGTGAAGCGCTCCAGGAACTCCTCGTAGAGGTCCTCGACGACGATGAAGCGCTTGGCGGCGTTGCAGGCCTGCCCGGAGTTCTCCAGGCGAGCCGTCACCGCAGCTTCTACCGTGGCTGCGAGGTCGTCGGTCGAGAGCACGATGAACGGGTCAGAGCCACCCAGTTCCAGGACCACCTTCTTGAGGTTCTGGCCGGCGATCCTGGCGATCTCGGCGCCGGCGCGCGCCGAGCCGGTCAGGGAGACGCCCTGGATCCTGGGGTCAGCGATCGCCTTCTCGATCTGCTCGTAGCTGGCGTAGACGTTCTCGTAGACACCGGCGGGAACGCCGGCCTCGGTCATGATGTCTGAGATGGCCGCGGATGACTCCGGGCATTGAGGGGCGTGCTTGAGGATGACCGCGTTGCCGATCAGGAGGCTGGGTCCGGCGAAGCGGGCGACCTGGTAGTACGGGTAGTTCCACGGCATGACTCCCAGCACGACGCCGAGCGGCGCCTTGCGAACCAGGGCCGAGCCCGTGCCTCCGAGCAGCTGGATGGGTTCGTCGGCGAGGAAGTCGGCCGCCCGGTCGGCGTAGTACTCGTAGATGTCGGCGCAGAAGTCGACCTCACCCAGGCCCTGGTCGAGAGGCTTGCCCATCTCGCGCTGGATGATCTCGGCGAGCTCCTGGCGCCTCTGGCGGTGCAGGGCGGCCACGGCGCGCACCGCTGCGGCGCGCTCATGTACCGATGTGCGTGCCCAGGCCTGCTGCGCCGCATCGGCGCGCTGGAGCGTCGCGCTCATCTCTGCGTCGGTGGCAGTCGGGTAGGTGCGCAGAGTCTCACCGGTGCTGGGGTCGACGACGGCATAGTCGCTCATGGTGCTTCCTCTCCTCGGGGGGCGACGACGGGCTGCTGGACGGGTGTCGGTCAGCGGGAGGCGGCGAAGGCGTCGGCGAGGACGTCGAAGCCTTCGAGCAGCAGCTCGTCTGAGATGGACAGCGGCGGCAGGAACCGGAGCACGTTGTTGCGGGTGCCAGCGTTCAGTGCCACGACACCGGCCTGTTGGGCGAAGGCGATGACCCCTGCTACGGCTCCGGCATCAGGCTCGTGGGTGCCGGGGACCACCACCTCGGCGGCCACCATCGCGCCGCGCCCGCGGATGTCACCGATGCGAGCATCGACGGCCGCGAGGGCGCGCAGCCGTTCAGTCATCAGCTCCCCGAGGCGCTCGGCGCGTTCCAGCAGGCCTTCGGCCTCGATGGTCTCGATCGCGGCCAGGGCTGCGGCGCAGGCCACCGGATTGCCGCTGTAGGTGCCGCCGATGCCGCCGCGGTGCACGGAGTCCATGACGTCAGCACGGCCCGTGACCGCCGCTAGGGGCAGTCCTCCGGCCAGTGCCTTGGCCGAGACCACCAGGTCGGGCACCAGGCCCTCGTGCTCGCTGGCGAACCAGCGTCCTGTGCGTCCGAGCCCCGTCTGGACCTCGTCCGCGACGAAGAGGATGCCCCGCTGGCGGGCGAAGTCGGCCACCGCAGGCAGGAACCCCTCGCTGGGGACGATGAAGCCGCCCTCACCCTGGACCGGCTCGACGACCACGCAGGCGATCTGGTCGGCGCCGACCTGGATGTCCACCAGCTCGTGCAGCGCGTCCAGGGCTGCCTCCCGGGCTGTCTCCTCGTCTCCGTGCGAGGAGAAGGGGGAGGGCAGCGGAGCGCGGTAGACCTCTCCCGGGAACGGCCCGAAGCCGGACTTGTAGGGTGCGGCCTTGCCTGTCATCGCCATCGTCAGCGCTGACCGTCCGTGGTAGGCCCGGTCGAAGACCACCACCCCGGGGCGGCCCGTGGCCACGCGGGCGTACTTCACGGCGTTCTCCACGGCTTCGGCCCCGGTGTTGAACAGGGCCGTGCGCTTGGGGTGGTCGCCCGGGGTGAGCCGGTTGAGCTGCTCCGCGACAGCCACGTACCCCTCGTAGGGATTCACCAGGAAGCAGGTGTGCGTGAAGGCCTGCAGCTGGGCGGTGGCCTGTTCCACGACGCGCGGGGCGCTGTTGCCGACGCTGGTGACCGCGATGCCGCTGGCCAGGTCGATGAAGCTGTTGCCGTCGACGTCGACCAGCACCCCTCCACCGGCCGCGGCGACGTAGAACGGCTGGCTGCTTCCCAGCCCTGCAGGAAGCGCGGTGGCGCGCCGAGCTGCCAGCTCGCGGCTGCGCGGGCCGGGCACCTCGGTGATGAGGTGACGTCGCTGGGGCAGCTGCGGACCACCTAGTACGGCGATGTCGTCCAGCGTGGTCATCAGTTCTCCTCGGATCGTCATGGTGTGGTCCTGCGGGGCTGGGGCCTGGGCGCTTCAGCCGCGCAGGTAGACCGTGGTGGTCTTGGTGAAGAACTGCCGGGAGGCGGTGCCCTGCTCCTTCGGCCCCAGGGAGCTGTGTCGCCCACCGCCGAAGGGGACGTGCGGGTCGGCGCCGGCGCTCTCGTCGTTGATGTGCAGGACACCGACGTCCAGGGTGTCCACTGCGCTGAGCGCGGAGGCCAGATCGGTGGTGAAGACGGCTGCGGACAGGCCGTACTCCCCCTCTCCCGCAAGGGCGAAGGCCTCCTGGACACTGGCGGCGCGCACGACCGACAGGACGGGGCCGAACAGCTCCGTGCGCCACACATCCAGCTCGGTGGAGGGCAGCACCAGCACGCGCGGGGCACTGAACCATCCGTGCCCGGGCAGGTCGGGGCGCCCGGGGACCACGGCGCTGGCTCCCTGGTGCAGGGCGCGCTGGACACCGTCCTCCACCGTTGCCCGAGCGCTGTCGGAGATCAGCGGTCCCATGCCGGTCGCAGCATCGAGCGGGTCACCGACGACGAGGGATGCCAGGCGGGCCTGCAGCCGGTCCAGGAGCTCATCGGCCACGGGGTCCTGCACCACCAGACGCGAGGTGGCCGTGCACTTCTGGCCCGTGGAGCGAAACGCGCCCAGCACGATCTGCTCGACGGCGACATCGAGGTCGGCGTCGGCGAGCACGACCGCGGGGTTCTTGCCGCCCATCTCGGCCTGGACCGCGGCTCCGCGCTGGGCGCAGGTCGCCGCGATGGCGCGTCCGACCCCGGTGGAGCCGGTGAAGGTCACGGCGTGGACATCAGGGTGCTCGACGATGCGTGAACCGGTGCGCGCGTCAGCGATGACCAGGTTGAGCACACCGGCAGGCAGCCCGGCTTCCTGGAGGGCCTGCGCGAGGCGGACCGCGAGGAGAGGCACCACGCCGGCCGGCTTCCAGACCACCGTGTTGCCGTGCACCAGCGCCGGGGCGATCTTCCAGGCGGGAATGGCGATGGGGAAGTTGAACGGCGTGATGACGCCGACCACTCCCACCGGGCGGTGGACGACGAGGATGCGCTGCCCGCCTCGAGGAGAGTGGAACACCTGGCCGGCCTCGCGGTCAGCCTCGCCAGCGCAGTAGCGCAGGATCTGCGCCGCGCGCAGGACTTCACCGATGCCCTCGGCCAGCGTCTTGCCCTCTTCGCGGGTCAGCTCGCGTCCGTAGCGCTGGCCCTCCCGCTCGAGGACGGCCGCCGCGCCCAGCAGCACCTGAGCGCGTTCGTGGTAGGGCCGGGCTGCCCACGCAGCCGCTGCTCCGGTGGCGGCAGCCACGGCGGCGTCCACCTGGTCGCCGCTGGCCAAGCGCCCGCTGGCGACGACGTCGTCGGGGTGCGCCGGGTTGGTGGAGAGCAGCTCGGGGCCTCGCCCACTGACCCACTGTCCACCGATCAGCTGGTGCAGTTCCATCGCAGCCTCCACGGTCCTCCTTCGTGCCGACCGCCGGTCGGTGGTGAGTCATCAACGTGCTCGCAGTTCCCGGTACGGGTAGAGCGATAGCGCCGGGACGGCACCGTCCCGGTGTGGCCGTCATCGTGACCTGATCGGCCTCAGTTAACAAGGGGGTGTCACTAAACCAATCTGGAGAACAATGGTGATCGTGCTGTGGCCAGAACGTGCACCCGGAACGGCCACGGGCGGGAGCTGTGCACTCGCTCCTGTGACCGCCCCGTGCGACGCCTCTGACCAGGACCACCATCGATGATCTAGGTCGACGACCGGGGCAGATGACGTGCAGGCAACCGGGGCCGATGCCCTGACGCGCTGGTTCAGCCCCAGTGGTGGAACAGCAGCGCCTCGCCCTGCCCGCCCCCGCCACACAGGGCAGCAACCCCGGTGCCGCCTCCTCGGCGCCTCAAGGCGTGTCCGACGTGCAGGGCCAGTCGCGCTCCGGAGGCACCAACGGGGTGTCCGAGCGCGATGGCTCCGCCGTCGACGTTGACGGCTTCGGGTGCGAGACCGAGCTCGCGACAGGACTGCACAGCCACCGCCGCGAAGGCTTCGTTGAGCTCCACGACGTGCAGGTCATCTGTCCCCAATCCCTCTCTGGCCAACGCCGCCGCCACCGCGCGGGCCGGCTGCGACAGCAGCGAGGGGTCGGGTCCAGCGACCTGCCCGGCACTTCCGAGGTACGCCAGGGGCTCGCGGCCCCGCTCCCGCGCCCACGCCTCACTGGTGACCACGACGAACGCCGCACCGTCGGACAGGGGTGAGGCGTTGCCCGCCGTGATGGATCCCGAAGAGGCGAAGGCCGGACGGAGGCGGGCCAGCGAGGCGGCGCTGGTGTCATCGCGCACGCCCTCGTCGTGCTCCACCACGATGTCCTGCCCGCGCCGCTGGGGGACCCTGACCGTGACGACCTCCTCAGCCAGGCGTCCAGCGTCGCGGGCAGCAGCAGCGCGTGCGTGAGAGGCCAGCGCGACCTCGTCCTGCTCCTGCCTGGTGATGGACGCCGCCTGCAAGCGCCCTTCGGTGTCTTCTCCCATCGACAGGTGGGAGAAGGAGTCGGTGAGGGCGTCGCTGAGCCCGTCGAGCAGGGTGGCGCTGCCGAACCCCACTCCCCCACGCGCCCGCGGTAGCAGGTGGGGAGCCGAACTCATCGACTCCTGCCCACCAGCGAGGACCACGTCCGCCTCGCCGCAGCGCACCAGGCGCGCGGCATCGATGACGGAGGTCAGCCCTGACAGGCAGATCTTGTTGATGGTGGTCGCCGGTGCGCGCCACCCGATCCCGGCGGCGATGGCCGTCCGACGTGCCGGTCCTTGTCCGGTGCCGGCCTGCACGACCTGCCCGACCAGGACGGCGTCGACTTCCTCACCCGTCAGGCCGGACCTCTGCAGCGCGGCCCTGGCGGCGATGCCTCCGAGGTCGACAGCACTGAAGGTGCTGAGCGCCCCCTGGTACCTGCCGAAAGGGGTCCGTGCGCCCGCCAGCAGGACCGGGGTCGTTCGGGGGTCGCGCTCAGACGGGCTCAACGCGCGCCCCCGTCCGAGGTGCGGAACGTGCTACCGCGCACCACAGCAGAGGCACCGGAGGTGTCGAGCAGCCCTGAGAGGCCTCCCTGGTGGGGCGGGAAGCCGGCCCCCAGGAGCATCGCGGCGTCGACGTCGTCCACGTCTTTCGCAACCCCTTCAGCCAGCAGGCGGTCGAGCTCGTCTGCGAGGCCGCGCAGCAGGCTCCGGCGCAGCGCCGCCGGGGTCGCCGTCCCGGTCCTGTGCGGCAGGACTTCGGCTGCGCCGTCAGCGTCGTAACCCGCCAGCCCGCGCTCGACCAGATCGTGCAGGGATGAGCTCGTGGTGAACCGCTCTGGGAAGGCGTCCTGGAGGCTCTGCAGGATGTGGAGCTGGACGGCCGGCCCGATGTGCGCGATGAGCTGGAAGGGCGTCATGGGCAAGCCATCGACGCGCAGGGCGCCATTGACGGCCTCGGGGTCCTCCCCTGCGTCCACCAGGGCGAGTGCATC
The DNA here is from genome assembly GCF_014270065.1 of Quadrisphaera sp. RL12-1S. Taxonomy (NCBI): domain Bacteria; kingdom Bacillati; phylum Actinomycetota; class Actinomycetes; order Kineosporiales; family Kineosporiaceae; genus Quadrisphaera; species Quadrisphaera oryzae. The sequence goes on from NZ_JACNME010000014.1 coordinate 18,983, forward strand.
TCCCAGCCATCGGCTCAGGAGGCGGTTGACGATGAACCCTGGCTCGTCCGCGCTGACGACCGCGATCTTGCCGAGCCGGTTCGCCAGGGAGAGTGTCCTCTCAGCCGCCTCGGTGCTCGTCTTCGGGGCGCTGACGACCTCCACCAGGGGGAGCACCGCCACGGGGTTGAAGAAGTGCAGGCCCACAGCACGTTCAGGGTGGTCCAGCACTTCGGCCATGGCCGCCACCGACAGCGAGGAGGTGTTGGTGAGGAGGAGCGCCGAAGGGTCGAGGTGACCTTCCAGCTCGGCCCAGACGCTCTGCTTGACGGCGAGGTCTTCGACGACCGCCTCGAGGACCGCCTCGCAACCGGCGAGGTCCTCCAGCTGCGTGCTGGCGGTGGTCGCCGCCTTCGCGGCGGCAGCAGCGGCGGGGTCAAGCCCTGCGCGCACAGCTCGGTCCAGGTGGGCCCACACCCGCGTCACGGCGTCCGCAGCGCGTTGGGGGTCGACCTCGACCAGGTGGACCTGTGCCCCGGTCCGCGAGGAGATGAGCGCTGCTAGCTGCGTGGCCATGAGGCCGCCGCCGACCAACCCGATGCGGCGCCACTCTGCCGCCGGCGCTGCCTTGCGCGTCGCGCTGCGCGCGCGTTGGACGGCGAAGAAGCTGGCGATGCCGCTGCGGGCCTCATCGCTCGCCACGACGTCGGCGAAGGTCTGGACGGTCTGCGCGCGCAGAGGCGGGGAGGCCGCCGTGAGGCGCGCCTGCGTGCGCCGCAGGAGAGGACCGCGGTCGCTGCCTTCGACGTCGGCCAGGAGGTCGAGCAGTTCGATCGCGCGACGCGAGGCCAAGGTGCCTCCCGGGGTGCGTCGCTCAACGGCGGCCGCCACGGCTGCAGCGTCCCAGGACGTGTCCGGCTGGCGCGCCGTGGACTGCATCGAGGGGTCGAGCGCTTGGGCGACGTGCTCGAGCGCTTCCGCTAGGAACGCTTCGTGGTCGTCGGTGCTGAGGACCGCGTCGACCACACCGAGCTGGAGGGCGCTGGTGGCGGTCAGGGTGCGCTGCGCCAAGGCGTCGAGGACCGCCACGCGCGCCGCTGTGGCCCGTCCGGTCAGCTGGCTGAGGCGCGTCAGGCCGCCCCAGCCGGGGACCAGGCCCAGACGGACCTCCGGCAGTCCCATGCTCGTCGCACCGTCACGGGCGATGCGCAGATCGGCGGTCAGGGCCAGTTCCATCGCTCCGCCGAGGGTGGGCCCGGCGACCAGAGCGACCGTCGGGACGGGAAGGCGCCGCAAAGGCTCCAGGGCGTCATAGCCACGTTCGGCGATCCTGCGACCAACCTCAGAGTCGGCCGGGTTGCGCATCTCCTGCAGGTCGGCGCCGGCACCCAAGCCCCCTGATGGACTGAAGACCACGAGAGCCTCGACATCGGTGGTGTTGAGGTCCTGGACCGCCGAGCGGAGCTGGCCCAGGGTCTCGGCGGTCCACGTCAAGAGCCGGCTGCCCTCTCCCTGGAGCTCGAGCAGGGCGATGCGGCGCCCGGCGACGTCCCGGACCGTGGTGGAGGTCCTCACCGGAAGGCCGCGATGCCGGTGATGCGCTGTCCGAGCACGAGGGTGTGCACCTCGTCGGTGCCCTCGTAGGTGCGCACGCTCTCGAGGTTGTTCGCGTGGCGCAGCGCTGCGTGGTCGAGCGTGATGCCGTTGCCGCCCAGCACGGTGCGCGCCTCGCGGCAGACCTCGATGGCGGTGCGGGTGTTGTCCAGCTTGCCCACCGAGATCTGGTGCGGCTCCAGGGCGCCGGCGTCCTTGAGGCGGCCCAGGTGCAGCGCCAGCAGCCAGCCCTTCTCGATGCCGACGGCCATGTCCGCGAGCTTCTTCTGCGTGAGCTGGTACCCGGCCAGCGGCTTGCCGAACTGCTGGCGCTGCAGGGAGTACCGCAGCGCCTCCAGGTAGCTGTCCCGCGCGGCACCGAGCACGCCCCAGGAGATGCCGTAGCGGGCCTCGTTGAGGCAGGAGAACGGGCCGGACAGTCCGCGGGCGCCCGGCAGCAGCGCGTCGGCGGGCAGGCGGACGTCGTCGAAGGTGAGGTCGCACTGCACCGAGGCGCGCATCGACAGCTTCGCCGGGATCGGGGTGGCGGTGAAGCCGGGGGTGTCGGTGGGCACCAGGAAGCCGCGCACGCCCTCGTCGGTGGCGGCCCAGACGACGGCGACGTCGGCGATGCTGGCCAGGCCGATCCAGCGCTTGGCGCCGTTCAGGACCCAGTCAGCCCTCTCGCCGGCGCCGTCGCGGCGGGCGGAGGTCTTCATGGATCCGGGGTCGGAGCCGGCGGTGGGCTCGGTGAGGCCGAAGCAGCCGATGAGGCGGCCAGCGGCCATGCCGGGCAGCCACCGGGCCTTCTGCTCGGCCGAGCCGTGCTTGGCGATGGCGCTCATGGCCAGGGAGCCCTGCACGCTGACGGCGGTGCGCAACCCGGAGTCGCCGGCTTCCAGCTCCAGGGCCGCCAGGCCGTACTCGACCGCGCTGCGCCCGGGGCAGCCCTCCTCGCGCAGGTGCATGCCGAGCAGGCCGAGCTCGCCCAGGCGGGGCATGAGCTCGCGGGGGAAGTGGGCGTTCTCGAACCACTCGGCGATGTGGGGGCGCACCTCGGCGTCGACGAACGCGGCCACGCGCTCGCTGACGGCGCGCTCCTCGGGGGAGAGCAGCCCCTCCAGGCCCAGCAGGTGCGGGCGCGGCCCGACCGGAGCCTTCGCGGCAAGGACCGCAGTCTCTGAGGCCGTGGCGGTGGGGCGGTCGGTGGTGGTACTCATCGTGACTCCTCGTGATCAGCGGGGTGAGCAGGGGACGTGGCGCTGGTGTGCCGCCCTGGGCGCTCAGGGCGATTCAGAGGAGTGGCGAGCCACTGTCTGATCTCTGCGTCGTGCTCGCCGAGCACGGGGGACGCTCGACGCGGGGAGGGAGGCGACGGCGTCACCGATACCGCCCCGCGCACCTGTCGACCGACGACGCGGCCCTCGCTGTCGAGGACGTCCATCACTGGCTCCAGACCAAGCCGTTCGGCCAAGCGCAGGCCTTCGCTGATGGTGGCCACACGCCCGACTGGCACACCGACGGCCACGAGCCGGTCCTCCCACTCAGCGGCGGGTGCTCGACCAAGCCGCTCTTCAAGGGCCCGGCGCAGCTGCGGGCGATGGCGAACACGCTCCGTGTTCGTGGCGAAGCGGGTGTCGGAGGCCAGCTCGAGGCAGCCGAGCTCGCCCACCAGGCGCCTGAACATCCCGTCCGTGCCGCAGGCGATGGCCAGGGGGCCGTCCTGGCAGGCCAGAAGCTCGTACGGCGCGATCGAGGGGTGATGGCTCCCCGCGCGGGACGGGTCCACCCCGGCTCCGACGAAGGACTGGATCTGGTTGACCAGAGCACCCTGGAGGCTGGAGAGGAGGTTCACCTCGACGTGTCCACCACGGCCGGTCAGCCCGCGGCGGACCAGCGCGGCCAGAGTTCCCAGGGCGGCGTCCTTGCCGCACAGGACGTCGACGACGGCGACGCCGACCTTCGAGGGCGGGCCGTCGGCCTCGCCGGTGATGTGCATGAGCCCGCCGAGCGCTTGCACGACGAAGTCGTAGCCGGGCACCGCCGCCCCGCCCGCCGTCCCGAACCCGCTGATGGAGACGGTGACGAGGCGGGGGTTGGCTTGACGCAACTCAGACAGTCCCAGCCCGAAGGCTTCGAGCGTGCCGGGCTTGAAGTTCTGCACGAGAACGTCGGCGCGCAGGGCGAGCTCGCGGGCGAGCCCCTGGTCGCCGGGGTCGGCCAGGTCCAAGCAGAGCGACTGCTTGTTCCGGTTGACGCTCTCGAAGTAGGTGGAGCCGGTCGCACTGAAAGGCGGACCCCAACGCCGCGTCTCATCCCCGCCGTCGGGACGCTCGACCTTGACGACGCGGGCACCCAGGTCGGCGAGGTGCATCGTTGCCAGGGGGCCGGCGAGCACCCGAGAGAAATCCGCGACCAGCAGACCAGCCAGAGGCAGCTCGCTGTTGCCACCGACCTGGGCTTCGGTCTCGTCGTCGAGCTGGGTCACCGTTGCTCCCTCCGCTGGGACGGGCAGTCCCTCTGACGGAGAGCACCTTGGCATTGTTCTACCCAAGCGGACAAGACATAGATTTGATCATTTCTGGCTAACAACTGAACAAGGGTCGCGCTGCGCCGCCCCGGGCCGATCGTCCTGCTCCAAGGCCGCCGTGGCGGCCACCACCACCTCGGGGTCGGTCACGTCCGGCAGCAGGGGCAGAACGCGCGGGTTGTCGAGGTGGAGGCGCCGGGCAGTGGCACAGACGAGCCTGGCGCCGCGTTCGAGGGCCTGCCGGACGAACTCGGCCCCCGGGCCGCGGTTGGCTCCAGTGACCAGGGCGAAGGTGTCGGTGAGGCGCTGTTGGCGGGGATGCACCGAGCAAAGGCCCAGGTGGGCTGGACACTTCCCCGCGGCGAGCCCCTTCGTCCGATCGGCGCTCGACGCCTACCTGACGACGGCCAGCAGGGACAGGACCACGGCACCGAGAACCGCCCCAGCGGTGACCTGCGCGGGCGTGTGGTCCCGCAGGACGACGCGCCCCCAGGACACCAGGACCACTCCAACACCGGCCAGCAGCGCCCACGGGCCCAGGACGACGACGAGGGCCGCCACCGTCCCCGCCGCGACCGCAGAGTGCATCGAGATCTTCCAGAACTTGGAGATGACCAGGCAGGCGAGGACGAGCAGCACCTCGCCCACCAGCAGCCAGACCAACAGCGGTGGCGCCCCCAGCAGCACGAGCAGCAAGATGCCAGCCGCAAGGCAGAGCAGGACGGCCACCAGCACCTTCGGGCGGTCCTCCCGCCGGGACACGTGCCGGTCGGTCGCCCCGCCGGTGCGGATCAGCCAGGCGATGTAGGCGTACGGCAGCCCGATGGCGAAGACGGCCCCGAGCAGGCCCAGGCCTGCGCCGCGCCACGAGTCGGAGTCGCTCAGCGCCCCGACGGCGACAGGGCAGATCACGCCGACGACCGATGGGGCCAGGAGCTCGGTGAAGACCCTCGCCAGGCGGAGGCGAATGCCGCTGGCTCCGCGGCAGGAGGTCCTCGTCTCGACGTCCACCTGCTCGGTCATGGCGTGGCCTCCTTCCGGTGGTTCCTGACACGTCGGTTCGCGTGCCTGCGGCGCACCCGGTACCGGTGGGCCACCTTGGTCCACCACGCCACTTCCTGCTCGACGGTGGCCGCCGTCGGGGGCACCGGGATGGTCTCCTTCGGCATCGGCGCCCCCACAGACTCGGCCACGACGAACTCGGCCAACGCTGTCGCCGCCCGGTCGGCCTCCTCGTCGGAGACTTGCGGTGAGGCCAGCGCGGCGGGCGTGACCGGCCTGACGGTCATGCGCCGTCCGCCGAGGATCCGCACGGCGTCGAGCAGCTCGATGATGCGCCGGTAGAGCCGCCACTCACCGGTGCGGACAGACAAGACCTCCCGTACCGGTCCCGGGTCCGGTTCCATGGCGATGCTGGGACGCAGACGCACCATGTCCCTCCACAGCGGGTAGAGGCCGACGCTCCGGGCGTGGGCCGTCAGTCCTTCCGAGGCCGCACGTGCTCTGGCCACAGCGGCCAGCCAGAGGGTTCCCGCGACCAGCAGGATGCTGGCGGCCGCGGCGAGGACCGCGCCCGGCCAGGCCAGTGCCTCCAGCACACCGGGGCGGTCAGCAGCGAGCGCACCGAGCCCGACAACGCGCAGCAGCACGTAGAGGCAGCCTGCCGCGGCGCCAAGACTGATCAGCCGGCCGCTGGTCGCCAGCCGGCCGGTCATGGTCGCGCGCATCTGCCACCCGAGCCGCAGCAGCTCGATGAAGGCGCCGCCCACGAAGGCGACGAAGACCAGCGTGTAGACCTGCACCGCAGGCTCACGGGCGAAGGCCACCATGTACGAGCGGACCTGGTGCCCCTGCGGGCCGAGCGCGAAGCAGATCCACAGGACGGCGATGGCGACCGCGAGCCACGTCCGGCGCCGTCGCCGCCAGCCCGCCCGTCCTCGCCTGACGGAGGAGCTACCGGCTGCGGCGCCCGCACGGACGGCGAAGTGAGCGACCATGCCCAGGATCCCGACTGCGCAAGCCATGAGGGCGGAGCGGGCGATGGGCTCCCCGACGTTCGCTACACCCGTCAGCTGCGTCAGCGCTGCGTAGACGGGGGAGACCAGGGCTGTCGCTCCCACGGCGAGCCCGGCCAGCGCCAGGGCAAGGCCCTGGCGGTCTCGCCGACTTCCAGGCCACAGGTCTCGCGCGCGCAGCAGCGCGGCGAGGCCGACGAAGGTGGCCACCGCGGGGATGGCGTACGTCGAGACGACGTCGGCCAGGTTCACCGGGCGTCTCGGCGGCGGGATCCGAAGGTGGCCGTGAGGTCCGCGGCCCGCCGACGGGCATCGGCAGGCAGGGCTCCGAGGTCGTCGGCCACAGGGTGAGTGGAGAGCTGCAGGAGCATGGAGGCGAAGACCTCGGCCTCGCGCTCCTCGTGGGTGGAGTACGAGCCCCGCTGCAGCATCCTCCGCACGGTGCGCGGGTCGACGTCGGGAAGCAGGGTCGCCAGCACGTCCGGTGCCAGGGGCTCGTCGTACCCGTGCTCGAAAGCGATGTGCGCGAGCTCGTGGGCGATGACGTGCTGCTGGTGCACTCCGGCGAGGCCGTCGTCGAAGAAGACGACGTCCGCACCCTCCAGCTCGATCCAGGTGCCCGAGAGCTCCTCGCCGAGCTGGGGATGAGCGACGAGGCGGATGGGGCGGCCGCGCTGCTGGGTCAGCTGCTCGGCGAGCTGCTGAACGCTGGTGGGGCCGTGGATGCCCAGGGTGGCCAGCATCTGGGCGCATCGGGTGCGCACGACGTTGAGCTGCACCCGGCCACCCCTCTCAGTCGGGGGTGTGGCCCCTCCTGGCGCCGTCCGAGGCCGCGTCGCCGGCGTCAGAGCCGTCGGCACCCTCGGGCAGGCCCTCCAGGGCACGCACCCGCTCGATCATGTCCACGATGGTCCCCAGGCTCTCGGAGGAGAGACCGGAAGCCCTCATGGCGATCTTGCGTACCCCGGCATCGCGCATGGCTGCAACCAGAGACAGCTGCTCGTTGACGGCCCTGGAGACCTCGTCGTCGAAGAAGTAGGCCGCCGGGACGCCGAAGAAGGAGGCCAGCGCTTCCAAGTGCTTCATGGTCGGGTTGTCGCGCTTGCCGTTGCGGAGCATCCAGACGTAAGCAGCGCTGATGGTCGGCCCCCCAGCGTCACGGATCTCACTGGCGACCTGCTCGTAGGTGTACTCACCGCGCGAGGAGCGGACGGTGCGGAACAGGTGGTCGACCTTGTCGGCCAGGCTCCGTGAAGATCCACCGTTCGGAGCAGCCTCGTCCGCGGCGACATCGACGTCGGCGTCGACCGCATCCTCGGCCACGTCTGCCCCTCTCAGCCCTGTGACGGCGCTCGAGCGCACTGGTTGCACGCCCCACGTCTTGACAGCGGTTCACGTGGGCATAGCATCTGGAGCGCCATCACAACTGATGTAAATGACGGGGAGCCGGACACCAACCCGGAGCGTCGGTTCGCACCGCCACCCCTGCATCCACACCCACCGACGAGACGCCGGTGGGCATCGACCCATCCACAGTGCCGCCTCTGCGCAGATGCGTCGAGGGCGGCACCTGAAGGCTAGCCGCATGGGGGTGACTGACCGTGAGCACCGCGACCACTTCGACGACGACGTGGGCGGCCGTGGCCGCGCTCGGCCTCGTCTCGGCGGTCGTCCTGGTCGGCGGGGCGATGAACCTGGACGCCTCACAAGTGGACGGCCCGCCCCCGGGGATGGCGTCTGAAACCGGCGATGCCGCCCCCTTCACCGGTGCGAGCGGCGGCTGCACGCTCTCCGATCCCACCGGCACCGGCGGCTGCGTCACCCCAGCCATGGCCTGGACGCTCGCAGAGATCAACGCCCACTTCGGCAAGCAGCCGGCCAGCTGCTGGAGCGCCCGCGGTGGAGACCCGCACTCCGACCATCCCAAGGGCCGGGCCTGCGACATCACCTTCGGAACGATCGGGAAGTACCCCGACGATGCTGACACCGCCCGGGGCTGGACGCTCGCCACGTGGCTGGTCGACAACGCCGACGCACTGCACGTCTCCTACGTCATCTGGCAAGGGCACATCTGGTCAACCTCCCGGTCCAAGGAGGGCTGGCGCATCTACACCGGTGGGGGCGTCTACAACCCCACCGGACCGACCGGCGGCCACTACGACCACGTCCACGTGTCGGTGCTGCCGTGAACGCTGCTCCCCCACCAGGTCCACGACCACTGGCGCTCACCCCAGGAGTCTCGATGTCCACGCTCCAGCTCACCCACGAGGACCTGCGGGGCCTCCCACCCCTCGTCAACGTGCCCACAGCCGCCGCAGCGCTCGGCATCAGCCGCTCGACGGCGTACGAGCTCATCAGGACCGGCGGCTGGCCGACGCCGGTCCTGCACCTCGGAACAGTCATCCGGATCCCGTCCCGCGACCTCAAGAAGCTGATCGGCCTCGAGCCGTGAAGGAGGGCACCGTCCGACCACGACACACCCGGCAGTGCCCGGCGGCTGTCGACGGTCGCAGGCCACCGCACCGCTGCCGCGGCGGGTGGGAGTACGTGGTGGACCTCGGAGCCGACTCGACAGGACGCCGCCGGCAGACCACGAAGGCCGGCTTCCCGACCAGGGCGGCCGCCAGCAAGGCCTTGCGCGAGCTGACGAAGACGCTGGCCAGCGACGTTCAGATCACCGAGACGACCGTCTCGGACTACTTGGCCACCTGGTTGCTCAGCAAGCACTCCCTCCGGCCCACGACGCGGGCCATGTACGAGGACCTCGCCCGCCTGTACATCACGCCGCACATCGGCGGCGTCCAGCTCGTCGAGCTCCGAGCCCACCACCTCGATCGCATGTACGTCGCCATCTCCATCGGCGTCCGCGGCAAGGCGCTCAGTCCAGCGACCATCCGGCGCATCCACGCAGTGCTCCGCTCAGCTCTCAACAGCGCCGTTCGGCGACGACTCCTTCCTTACAACCCGGCCGACCACATCGAGCTGGCTCCCGAGAACCCCAAGCGCCCCAAGCCCTGGACCGCTGAGGAGTGCTTGCACTTCCTCGCCGCCATCCGCGAGGACCGCCTCTACCCGCTCTACCGCCTCTACCTCTTCACCGGCCTGCGCCGCGGAGAGGGCCTGGGGCTCCGCTGGGAGGACGTCGACCTCGACGAGAAGGCCCTGTGGGTCAGCGAGCAGATCACCGAGGTCTCGGGAAAGGCCACCGTCGGCTCCCCCAAGACCCGCCGCAGCGTCCGCAGGGTCGCTCTCGACGAGACGACCGTCCAGATGCTCCGCGAGCACCACGAGGCTCAGCTGGCCGAGCGGGAGGCCTGGCGCCTACCTGCTGCGCCCCACGGGCGCGTCTTCACGCGCGAGGACGGCACCTCCTACCGCCCTGAGTACGTCACCAAGCACTTCGGGGCGCTCATCCGCTCCACCGGCATGCGGCAGGTCCGTCTGCATGACCTGCGGCACACCAGCGCGAGCTTGGCACTCAAGGCTGGCGTCCCCATGAAGGTCGTCTCTGACCGCCTTGGACACTCGACGATCGCTGTCACCGCGAACCTCTACACCCACGTCTACGACGACGTGGCGCACGACGGCGCAGATCGCATCGCAGCCCTGCTCGCTGACAAGCCCGCGACAGATGTGAGCGAGATGTGAGCGCGGGACACGCTCCAGCGCCCCTGCGGGGCGGTCGGGCTCCACCACGCACGAAGCCCCCTCACAACGTTTCCGCTGTTCAGGGGCCTCGCGCGTCGCTGTCTCAACGAGCGCGCCCGGCAGGACTCGAACCTGCAACCTTCTGATCCGTAGTCAGATGCTCTATCCGTTGAGCTACGGGCGCTGGAGTGCGGTGAAAACATTACCCGACGTCCGGAGGTGCTCGCGAACCGGTTCCCCCGAGCGCCACCCCGGGCCGCTCCCACCTGCGGGCTTTGGCGGACGCGCGGGGCGTGGGCGAGGCTCGTGGGGTGCACCACCGCTCGTCGTCCCCGTCCGCAGCCGTGGCCGCGGGGGCGCTCGCGGCGGCGCTGGTGCTGGCCGGGTGCACCTCCGGCGGCGCGGCGAGCAGCAGCGGGAGCACCGCTGCAGCACCGCCGTCGACGGGCGCGCCCGGCCCGCTCGGCGGAGCGGGCCCCGCGGCCGCGACCGTGCCGGCCCAGGCCTCCGAGCTGGTGCCCGGCACCACCGCGGACGCGCTCGCCGCGGGCGCCAGCGCGGCCCTGTTCACCACCGCCCGCCGCGTCCTCCTCGTCGGCGCCGACGACACCGCCGCGCAGGCCACCGCGGCGCAGGCCGCGCAGCGGCTGCACGTGCCGGTGCTCGTCGCCGGTGAGGCCGGCGCGGCGGAGGTGGCGCGGCTGGGCGCGGAGGTCGTGCCCGTGGGGCGCACCGCCCAGGACGACGCGGCGCGGCGCGGCCTGGTGGTGGCCGACGACGCAGGGACCCTGCTCTCCTCCTCCTCTTCTTCCTCCTCCTCCTCCTCCGACGGTGCCTCGAGCGCGGCCGGTCAGGCTCCCGCGTCCCCCACCGCCGTGGTCCTCACCACCGGCGACGCGGCGAGCGGACCCGCCGTCGCGACCGCCCGGGCAGCGGGCGCGTCCGCGGTGCGGCTGCCGGGCGCCGACCCGCGGGCCGACGCGGCCCTCGTGCAGCAGCTGGGCGCGGCGCCGCAGGTGCCGGTGGTGGCCCTCGGCGACGCCTTCGGGCCGGCCGACCGGCTGGAGCAGCGCCTGGCGGTGGTGCGCACGGGCGTGCAGCTGCCCGGGCCGGCGGGCCTGTCCGGCCAGCTGCCGCTGGCCGGACGGCGCCTCGTGGCGCTCTACGGGCACCCCGGTACCCCGAGCCTGGGGGTGCTCGGGGAGCAGGACGCCACCGCCACCATCGCCCGGGCCGGCCAGGTGGCCCAGCAGTACGCCGGCCTCGACGCGCTGCCGCCGGCCCCCGCGCTGGAGGTCATCGCCACGGTGGCCAGCAGCTCCCCCGGGCCGGACGGCGACTACTCCACCGAGACGCCCCCCGAGGAGCTGCGCCCGCTGGTGGAGCAGGCGCTGGCGTCGGGGCTGCAGGTGGTGCTGGACCTGCAGCCGGGGCGCTCGACGTTCCTGGAGCAGGCGAAGGCCTACGAGGACCTGCTGGCCCTGCCCGGCGTCGGCCTGGCGCTCGACCCGGAGTGGCGCCTGCAGCCGGGCCAGCAGCACCTCGACCAGGTGGGCAGCGTCTCCGCGGCGGAGGTGGACGAGACGTCCGCGTGGCTGGCGCAGCTGGTGCGGGACCGCAAGCTCCCGCAGAAGGTGTTCCTGCTGCACCAGTTCCGGACGTCGATGATCAGCGGGCGGGCCTCGCTCGACACCGACCACGACGAGCTGGCGTTCGTGGTCCACGCCGACGGCGCGGGGGCGCCCGGCGACAAGGAGGCCACGTACCGGGCCCTGCAGGCCGGGGCGCCGCGGGGCGTGGCGTGGGGGTGGAAGAACTTCTACGACGAGGACTCCCCCGCGCTCACCCCGCAGCAGACGGTGGCGGAGCAGCCGAGCCCGGTGTTCGTCAGCTACCAGTAGGCGGTTCGGGGCGGCGCCCCCGGGAAGGACGCGAGAGGGGCCCCGGCAGCTGCCGGGGCCCCTCTCGTCCGGTGTGCGGAGGTGGCGGGATTTGAACCCGCGATGGGCTTTAACACCCAAACCCGCTTAGCAGGCGGGCGCCATAGACCGGACTAGGCGACACCTCCTCGCGCCACGGGAACACGCGTCGCCGCGCAGCGCACCCGTGAGCGCGGTGCCACCCTACGCCGTCCCGGTCCTCCGCGTGCAGCAGTCCCCGCCAAGAGGTGCTGCAATGGTCGTGGCCGGCGCGGAGGGGGACCTCCTGGCTGGTCACGAGCAGGTGCACGACCTGCGACGCAGAGTGACGGAGGGCTCCACGCTGGACGGGACCACGAGGACCGGCTCCACGGCCGCCGCACCGCCCCGCCACCGCGAGCGCGGTGGGAGCGGCCCCGGCGGCTTCGGCCGCGCCGCGGGCTGGACGCTGCTGGGCACCGCGGTGCCGGGTGCGGGGCTGCTCAACGCGCGCCGCCGGGCGCTCGGCTGGCTGGCCCTGGTGCCGTTCGCGCTCGTGGTGGGGGCGGCGGTGGTGCTCTGGGGGACCGGCAGCGCCGTCGACGTGGCCCAGCGGTACGTGCTCGACGCCGACGTGCTGCTCGGACTGGCCGTCGCGGCCGCCGCGGTCGGCCTGGCCTGGTGCGCCGTGGTGGTGGGCACGCACGTCGCCCAGCGCCGGCACCGGGGCGTGCGCGGCCACCGCGTGGCGTCCTCGCTGCTGGTGCTGGTGCTGCTCGCCGTGGTGGCGCTCCCGGCGGCCACCGCGACGCGCTACGCGCTGGTGTCGCGCTCGCTCATCACGTCCCTGTTCCCCAGCGGCGGCGCAGCCGCCGCTGGGGAACCCACGGGGACCGCGCAGGACCCGTGGGCGGGGATCCCGCGCGTCAACGTGCTCCTCGTGGGCGCCGACAGCGGTGCCGACAGGATCGGCACCCGCCCCGACACGCTCATCGTGGCGAGCATCGACACGAAGACCGGTGACACCGTGATCTTCGGGCTGCCGCGCCAGCTGGCGGACGTGCCCTTCCCCGCCGGGTCCGCCGCCGCGCAGGCCTGGCCGACCGCGTGCGCGGCGAACGGCACCGGTGGCTGCTGGCTCAACGCCGCCTACCTGTTCGGCACCCAGAACCCGCAGCTCTTCCCCGGTGTCGACGACCCCGGGCTGGCCGCCACCGAGCAGGCCGCCGCCGGTGTGGTGGGCATGGACATCGACTACACGGCCATGGTCAACCTCGCCGGCTTCCAGGACCTCATCGACGCCATGGGCGGCATCCGCCTCACGGTGGACCGCCGCATCCCCATCGGCGGGGGTGAGCGCCTCAGCAGCACCGGACGCGTCATCGGCACCTACCCGGTCACGGGGTACATCGAGCCCGGGCGCGACCAGCTGCTGGACGGCTACCACGCCGAGTGGTACGCCCGCTCCCGCTGGCAGTCCGACAACACCGACCGGATGGACCGCCAGCGCTGCCTCATCAACGCGGCGGTCCAGCAGTACAGCGTGCTCGACCTGGCCCGCGCCTTCCCGCAGCTGGCGGCCTCCGCCCAGCGGGACGTGACCACGGACATCCCCGCCGGCCGGCTGTCGGCGTTCGTGGACCTGGGCCGCAAGGTCAAGGAGGCGCCCCTGCGCTCCCTGGCGTTCAACGAGCCGCTGGTGAACACCGGGAACCCCGACTACGACCAGATCCACCAGCTGGTCCAGCAGGCGCTCGTGCCGCCGGCGCCCGCGCCGTCGTCGTCCCCCACGACGACGACGCCCTCCGCGAGCCCGTCCTCCTCCACGGCCTCGCCCGGCTCCACGGGAGGGCCCACGCCCAGCCCGACGGCGAGCACGCCGAGCGGTGAGGCGGTGGACGCGAGCAGCGTCTGCCCCTCCTGACGGGACCCGGTCGTTACCACACGTGACCGCTCCGGCGCGTCACGTGGCGAATCCGGCGTGGCTGGGAGTCGCCGGTGGTGTGATGGCCTTCCGCCGTGCGCGACCGAGTCGCACGGGCGCGAGGGGGTCTGGTGACCGTGACAGGACCGGGGAGCTACCCGCGGCGACGCGACGTCCGCGACTCCCGCGACGTGGTGGACGTGCGTGAGGCCCGAGGGCCGCGGGGCGGGGCCCGCACGGCCACCGCGACGGCCGCGAGGCCGCCCGCGCCGCGCCGCGCGCCGGACAGCGCCCCGAGGCGCCCCGCAGCAGACGAGGTGACCCTCATCCACGCCGGTGACGACCCCCGCGGACGCCACGCCAGCAGCTCCGGCGAGGGCTTCACCCGCCTGGTGCTGCTCACCGTCCTGGGCGCGCTCGTGCCCGGCGCGGGCCTGGTGGCCGCGGGTCGGCGGTTCTGGGGCTGGCTGGTGCTGCTGCCCGTGCTGGCGGTGGCGGGCGCCGGGGCCGCGGTGGTCCTCACCGGCCGCCTGGTCCCGCTGGCCCGCAGCGTCGCGTTCGACCCGCAGGCGATGCTCGTCATCGCCGCCGGGGCGGCCGTCGGGGCGGTCCTGTGGTGCGTGGTCATCGTGGCCACCCACGCCAGCCTGCGGCGCTCCCCCGGCGTCGGCCGGCTCACCCGGGGGCAGCGCCTCGGCTCGCTGCTCCTGGTCACCGCGCTGCTGGGGCTGGTGGTGGTCCCCTCGGCCACGGCGGCCCGCTACGCCATGGCCAACCACGACCTGCTCGAGGGCGTCTTCGGCTCCGCCTCGCGCAGCGGCAACGCGCCCAACACCGCCTCCGCGGACCCCTGGGCGAAGGTCCCCCGCGTCACCGTGCTCATGCTCGGCGCCGACACCGGGGCGGACCGCGTGGGCACCCGGCCCGACACGATCATGGTCGCCAGCATCGACACCAAGACCGGTGACACCACGCTGCTGAACGTGCCCCGCCAGCTCGCGGACGTGCCCTTCCCGCAGGGCAGCCCCGCCGCCTCGCAGTGGCCCACCAAGTGCAAGGAGGACGGGCAGAACGGCTGCATGCTCAACGCCGTCTACCTGTTCGGCACCCAGAACCCCGGCCTCTTCCCCGGTGCGGCAGACCCGGGCATCGAGGCCACCGAGCAGGCCGTGAGCGCCGCCACCGGTCTCGACATCGACTACTACGCGATGGTCGACCTCGAGGGCTTCCAGCAGCTGGTCGACGCGATGCACGGCCTCACCCTCAACGTGCCCCGCGACATCCCCATCGGGGGCGGCATCATCCAGGGCACCAAGCCGGAGCGGCACTACCCGATCACCGGCTGGATCAAGAAGGGCCCGGCGCAGCAGCTCGACGGCTACCACGCGCTGTGGTTCGCCCGCTCCCGCGAAGGCTCGGACAACGACGACCGCATGGCCCGCCAGCAGTGCGTCATCTCGGCGGCCGTGAAGCAGTACGGCCCCGCCGAGCTCGCCGCGGCGTTCCCGTCGCTGGCCAAGGCGGCCGAGAAGAACATCCAGACCGACATCCCCGCCGACGAGCTCAACGCCTTCGTGGACCTGGGCCAGCTGGTCAAGGGCGGCGACCTGCGGGCGCTGTCGTTCACCAACGCCAACATCTCCACCGGCAAGCCGGACTACGACGCGCTGCGCGCGATGGTCAAGGACGCGATGTACCCGGCGCCGGCCGCGCCGTCGGCGAGCGCGGCGCCCACCGCGTCGTCGTCCTCGGCGGCTGCGGCCCCGGAGCCCGCGAAGGCGGACCCGCACCAGGCCGTCGACCCCTCGACCACCTGCTGATCCGGGAGGCCCGGCACAGCGCTCGCGGCGCCGGAGGGCCCGCACCCCGACCGGGGTGCGGGCCCTCCGGCGTCTCCGGTCGTGCACGAGGCGGCATGGGGGGCCCGCGACGGGGTAGGTCCCGTGCATGACCTCATCACTGCAGGGACGGAAGGTCGCGGTGCTCGCCGCCGACGGTGTGGAGCAGGTGGAGCTCACCGAGCCCGTGAAGGCCATCAGGGACGCCGGTGGCGAGGTGGTGCTGCTGTCGCTGGAGAGCGGCACCATCCAGGCCTACGAGAACGACGTCGAGCCGAAGGACACCTTCGACGTGGACGCCGAGGTGGGCACCGCCGACCCGGCCGACTACGACGCGCTGGTGCTGCCGGGCGGCACCACGAACCCCGACCACCTGAGGACGGACGAGGCAGCGGTCGGCTTCGTGCGGCGGTTCGTGGAGTCCGGCAAGCCGGTCGGCGTCATCTGCCACGGCCCGTGGACGCTCGTCACGGCCGGCGTCGTGCGGGGGCGCACGCTGACCTCCTGGCCGAGCTTGCGCACGGACCTCGAGAACGCCGGCGCCACCTGGGTGGACCAGGAGGTGGTGCGGGACGGCGGCATCGTCTCGAGCCGCAACCCCGACGACCTGCCCGCGTTCTGCGCCGCGATCGTCGAGGAGTTCTCCGCGGCGGCCAGGGCGTGACGGCGCTCGGCGGCGGACCGGACGGCAGCAGCGGCAAGGAGGGAGCCGACCGCGAGCGACCGGGCAGCGCCAGCGAGGTCCCCGACCCCGACCCCGCCACCACCCCGGGCCTGGAGCCGGGCGGAGGCGTGGCCCCCGGGGACACCCCGCCGTCCGAGGCGGGGACCTCGGGCCTGTCGGCCCCCGAGCCGAAGCTGCCGAGCCGGCGCCTGAACCTCGTGGTGCCGGTGGTCATCGCGGTGCTCGTGGCCGCGGCGGCGCTGGCCTTTTTCGCGGCGCGGCTCTAGCGGCCGACCAACTGCGGCCGACCAGCTGCGGCTGATCAGCGGGAGGGGCAGCGCGCCGGGCGCGGCGTGTGCTGAGGTGGCGGTGTGACCACGCCGTCCCTCGGGCCGCACGCGCGCCGCGGTGCGCTGCCCTTCTCGTCCTCACCGCGCCCCACCCTGGGCGTGGAGTGGGAGGTCGCCCTGGTCGACGCGGCCACCGGTGACCTGGCCCCCCGAGCCTCGGAGGTGCTGGAGGAGGTCGGCCGGGCACCGGCCCACCCCGACGGGCGCCAGCGGGTCACCCACGAGCTGCTCACCAACACCGTGGAGCTGGTCACCGGCGTCCACGACACCGTCGCCGAGGCCGTGGCCGACCTGCACGGCGTCATGGCCCAGGTGCGCGACGCGGCGCAGCCGCTCGGCCTGCAGCTGGCGTGCAGCGGCACCCACCCCTTCGCCCAGTGGTCGGCGCAGACCATGACCGAGGGACCGCGCTACGCCGAGCTCATCGAGCGCACCCAGTGGTGGGGCCGCCAGATGCTCATCTGGGGCGTCCACGTGCACGTGGGCATGTCCAGCGTCCACAAGGTCCTGCCGGTGCTCGACGCGATGCTGGCCTACGCCCCGCACCTGCAGGCGCTCTCGGCGAGCTCGCCGTTCTGGGCCGGGGTGGACACCGGCTACGCCAGCAACCGGGCGCTGATGTTCCAGCAGCTGCCCACGGCCGGCCTGCCGTTCCAGTTCGCGCGGTGGGAGGAGCTGGAGGCCTACGTGGGCGACCTGCTCCACACCGGCGTGATCGACTCCTTCAAGGACGTCCGCTGGGACGTGCGGCCCTCACCGGGCATCGGGACCCTGGAGGTCCGCGTCTGCGACGGGGTCCCCACCGAGTCCGAGCTGGCGGCCCTGACCGCCCTGACGCACTGCCTGGTGGTGGACCTCGACGCCCGCCTGGAGGCGGGCCAGGAGCTGCCGTCGCTGCCGCCGTGGCACGTGCAGGAGAACAAGTGGCGCGCGGCCCGCTACGGGCTGGACGCGATCATCATCACGAACGCGGCCGGGGACGAGCGCCTGGTCACCGACGACCTGGACGACGTGCTGACCCGGCTTGAGCCGGTGGCGCGTCGCCTGGGCTGCAGCGAGGAGCTGGCGGCGGTGGCGCAGATCCCCGTGACCGGGGCCAGCTACCAGCGGCAGCGGGCCGTGGCGCAGGCCAGCGGGGGCGACCTGAAGGCCGTGGTCGACTCCCTGGTCAGGGAGCTGCGGGAGGGTCGGCCGGAGCCCGCTCAGCGGCCGGCGACGGCGCAGGCACCGGCGGCGCCGGGCGCTTCCTGAGGCCGGCGAGCACCGCCGGCGACGGGGCCGAAGCGGTGCTGGCCGCCTCGAGGTTGGCGGCGCGGACCGCGTGGAAGACCTCCTCGCGGTGCACCTGCACGTCACGGGGGGCGTCCACGCCCACCCGGACGACGTCACCGCGGATCTCCAGGACCCGGACGGTCACATCGGTACCGATCATGACGCTCTCACCGGCGCGTCGCGTGAGGACCAGCATCCAGCCACAGTAGCCGTCCGGTACGTCCCGCCACGGGCGAAACGCCGGAACGACCAGCGGCGACGAGAGCCGCGCGAGCGGCGTCAGCCGCGCCGGGCGCGGCGCTGCCAGGCGAAGACGAGGCGGCGCAGGGCGTCGGACTGCGCGCGGTCGTCGTGCAGCTGCACCACCACCTCCGAGGCGTCGGGGTCCTCGGGGAGGCGGCCGGAGCGCAGCACGGTGCCGAACAGCTCGTGCTCGGTGACGTCCACGCCGGCGAGGGCGTCGGCGGCGCCCTGGGCCACGTCGACCAGCGTCAGGCGCACCGCGACACCCGCCCCCTCGGGGCAGTCGCCACCCGGGCCGGCGGTGCGCAGGTGCGCCCGCAGACCGCCCTCGGACAGGTCCTGCAGCTCACCCGCGGCACTGCCCCGCTCGGGCAGCTCCCACTCGACGACGACGCGCGCCGGGAACGGCGTCTCGGCCCCCGCCCTCACGAAGCTGCGGCGCTGGCGGACGTCCGGTCCGCCGGCCACCTGCAGCCACCACAGCGGCACGCCGTCACGCACGCGGGCGCGCAGCACCACGGGCACCACCACCAGGCCGCGCGGGCCGGGCCAGCGCAGCTCGAAGGGGTCGCCGTCGCGCGGGGGCTCGAACTCGCCCCTGAGCAGCGGCGGGACGGCCACCGCGACGGCGTCGCCGTCGACGTCCTCCACCACCGTGGCGCGGGGCTCCTCGCCGGGGGCGGCGATGAGCGCGCGACTGCCGAGCGGCGGCCACGCGACCTCGCGCCGCGGCGGGGTGCGGTCCTTCGAGGGACTCACCGCAGGTCCTGCGCGGCCAGGCGCGCCGCGAGCATCGACACCCAGGCCTCCGGGGTGGCGGGACGGTCACCGACGAGCACCACGGGCGCGGGCAGCGCCAGCGCGGCCGCGGGGGCCGACGTCACCTCCGTGTTGGTGAGGGCGAGGGCGTCCACGCCGCGCTCGCCGGCCACGGCGGTGAGCCAGGCGGCGGTGTCGTCGAGGCGGCGGGTGGCGTCCACGACGGCCCACACCTCGTCCGGCGCGAGCTGCTCGAGGGTGTCGGCCACCGCGGCGCGCACGGGCGGCGCCGCGCCGATGGGCGCGGGCAGCACCACCACGAGGGAGCGGCGCTCGGCGCGCGCGTCGGCGGCGGCCTCCTGGAGCTCCTGGCGCGAGGGGAGGCACCTCTCCGCGGCCACGCCGCGCGCCCGGCGGCCCATGACGACGACGTCCTCCTCGCCCAGGCCCATGCCCGTGGCGAGGTGCTGGGCCACCGGCAGGGCGTCCTCGAGGTCGGCCAGGACGGCGACGACGGGCTCGGCGACGGGGCTGGTGCGGCTGCGGACGGGCGCGCTGCCGATGCGGCGGGCCAGCTCGCGCATGGCCGCCGAGCGGCCGGGCGGGAGGTCCCACAGCCACGGCACGGGCACGCCGAGCGCTGCCAGGCGCTGGGCGAGGCGGTCCGCGGCACGGCGGTCCTGCGGGTCCGCCGCTGGCGCGAGCACCGGCGCGGGAGCGGGGAGCGAGGTGAGGGCGGGCGGTGGCGCGACGGCCGGGGGCGCGGCGAGGGTGGGCGTCCAGGCGGCGCCGTCGTCCGCCAGCGCCTCCACGAGGGGTGCCAGGGGTGCGAGGCGCGGGTCGGTCTCGGGCAGCCGCAGCACCGCGCTGCGCTGCAGCGCGTACCCGTCCGACTGCGGCCCGGCGGGCAGGGGTGCGAAGGAGCGGCCCACGCGGCGGGGCAGCGCTGAGACCGCGGGCGCGGAGACGGGTGCCGGCAGGACGGGGGGAGGCGCCGTCGCGGTGCGCGCCGGCGCCGCCACAGCGAGCGCGGCGGGCGCGAACGACGGCAGGGCTGGTCCGCCGTCGGCCGCGTCACCGGCGGTCGCCTCGACGGGGGCGTGCTCGGGTGCGCGCTCGGGGGTGTGCTCGAGTGCTTGCTCGGGGGTCTGCTCGGGGGTCTGCTCGGGGGCCTCGGCCTCCCAGGGGGCGCGCCACGGCTCGACCACGGGCGTCTCGGGGAGCCTGGGCGAGGAGGTGGCGCGCTCGAGCTCGGGCTCCTCGAGCGGGACCTGCTCGTCCTGCGGCTCGGGCAGCGGCGCAGGGCGGTCGGCCACGCGTCCGACCAGGGGCCGCGGGGAGCGCGGGGTGGTGCCGGGGGGCGGCCCGTCGACCCAGGGGTCCTCGTCACCGGAGCCGGCCTGGCGGGCGGTCGGCTCCGCGAGCTGCGGGGCCGGCGCGGCGGCGCTGGCGGCGAAGGCCTCGGCCACGGCGCGGGCGGCGGGGCTGAGGGGACCGCCGCCGGTGACGGCACCGAAGATCGCGTCGAAGTCGTCCGTCGACAGGGCGGCCGTGGGGGTGGGCGGCGCAGCGGGGGGCTTCGCGAAGCGGGCGGGCCGCGGGGTCGCGGCGGGGCGGGCGTCCGCGTCGCCCTGCTCAGCCGCGGCCAGGAGCGCCTCCAGGCCGCCCGCGGGCGGCACCGACGGGGTGGACGAGGTCGAGGAGGAGGTCGGGCGGGGGGCCTGCGCGTCCCGCGACGAGCGCGGTCCGGGCGCGGGCCTCGTCGCGCTCGTCGTCGTCGTCGGAGCAGACGGGGAGGGCGGGGTGGCGGCGGAGCCGGGTGCGGGGTCGGGGACCTCGACGGTCACCTCGAACTGCTCGCGGGCGAAGAAGCCCGCCACCCCGCCGACGCGCACGCGCTCGGCCTTGACGATCTTGACGTCTGCACCGTGCTCGGCCCAGACCTTCTCGAGGAGCGGCTCGATGGCGGGGCCCTCAAGCAGCAACTGCTTCGGCGCCACTCACGACCCCCACCGTCTCGACGACCATCCCGGGGCCCGACACCTCGGAGTAGGACAGGACAGCGACGCCGGGGGTGGTCAGCGACACGACTCGGCGCAGCGGGGCCCGCAGCGCCGGGGCGCACACCAGGACGGGAGACCACCCAGCGTCCTCGACATGACGGACCTTACGGGCCACCTCGTCCACGACCCGCTCGACACGCGCAGGGTCCATCGACAACTGCGGGCCGGAGTCGGTCAGGCGCAGGGTCTCCACGAACTGGTGCTCCAGCAGCGGGTCGAGGGTGAGGACGCGCAGCACGCCGTCCTGCACGTGGGGGGCCGCGACCGCCGGGCCGAGCGCGGCGCGGGCCGCCTCCACCAGGTCGGTGTGGGAGGCGCCGCCCTTGGCGCGCAGCGACAGGCCCTCGTAGATGCGGCCGAGGTCGCGCACCGCCACCCCCTCCTCCAGCAGCGACTGCAGCACCTGCTGCACCTCGCCCAGGGACAGCAGGCTCGGCACCAGCTCCTCGACGACGGCCGCGTCGGTGCTCTTGAGGGAGGCGGTGAGGGTCTTGACGTCCTCGCGGGAGATGAGGCGCGGGGCGTTCTTGCGCACGATCTCCGCGAGGTGGGTGACCAGCACCGAGGCGCGGTCCACCACGGTGGCGCCGGTGAGCTCGGCCTGGTGGCGCATCTCCGCCGGCACCCACTTGCCCTGCAGCCCGAAGACGGGCTCCACGGTGACGACGCCGGGCAGGGAGTCGAGGTCGTCGCCGAGGGCGAGCACCTTGCCGGGGGGCGCCTGGCCCACGCCGACCTCGACGCCGGAGATGCGGACCGCGTAGGAGGACATCGGCAGGTCGAGGGAGTCGCGGGTGCGCACCGGCGGCAGCACGATGCCCAGCTCGAGGGCGATCTTGCGGCGCAGGGCCCGCACCCGGTCCAGCAGGTCCCCGCCGGAGGCGGTGTCGACCATGTCGACGAGGTCGGGGGCCAGCACGATCTCGAGCGGGTCGACGCGCATCTGCTGCATGAGCTGCTCGGGCGTCTCCGCGACCGGGGCCAGCGGGTCCACCTCGGCCACCTCCTCCTGCGCGGGGCCCTCGGGCTTGACGCGCTGGGCCAGCAGGAGCAGACCCCCGCCGACCACGATGAACGGCAGCTTGGGCAGACCGGGGATGACCGCCAGGACGAGGGCGCCGCCGCCGGCGATGCGCAGCGCGGTCTTGTTGCGCAGCAGCTGGGCGGCGGCGTCGGTGCCCAGGTCGGACGTCGAGGTCGCCCGGGTCACGATGAGGCCGGTGGCGATGGACATCAGCAGCGCGGGGACCTGGGTGACCAGGCCGTCGCCGACGCTCAGCGTCGAGTACTTCTGCAGCGCCTCGGTGGCGCTCAGACCGTCCTGCAGCATGCCGATCGCGAAGCCGCCGACGAGGTTGATGAGCACGATGATGATGCCGGCGATCGCGTCGCCCTTGACGAACTTCGCACCACCGTCCATGGCCCCGTAGAAGTCGGCCTCCGCGGTGACGTCGGAGCGGCGCTTCCGGGCGGTGTCCTCGTCGATGAGGCCGGCGGCCAGGTCGGCGTCGATCGCCATCTGCTTGCCGGGCATCGCCTCGAGGGTGAACCGGGCGCCCACCTCGGCGACGCGCTCAGCACCCTTGGTGATGACCATGAACTGGATGACCACGAGGATCGCGAAGATCACCAGGCCGATGACGAGCGACCCGCCCACCACGAAGGTGCCGAAGCCGTGGATCACGTCTCCGGCGTGACCGTCGCGCAGGATGAGGCGGGTGCTGGCCACGTTGAGGCCCAGGCGGAACAGCGTCGCCACGAGCAGCACGCTGGGGAAGATGGCGAAGTCCAGCGGGCGCTTGACGTACATCGCCGTCATCAGGACCAGCAGCCCGATCGCGATGTTCAGCGCGATGAGGAAGTCCAGCAGCATCGCCGGCAGCGGCACGACCAGCAGCAGGATGATGCCGATCACGCCCAGCGGCAGGGCCAGGGTGCTCAGACGGCGGAAGTCCACGGACCGTGCATCGGCACTCCCGGCCGCGGGCTTGAGCCGATCGGGTGACCCCCCGTCCGGCGCAGCGCCCGGGTGGTCGGCGGGCCGGGAGGCCGGCAGGTCGGGGCACTGCCCCCGCTGTCGTCGACGATCTTGGCGTTCTGTGGTCCCCTGCTGCTCGAGGACCCCAGGAACGCCAAGATCGACGAGCCAGCTGGCCTCGTCTCCGCTCAGAGCGCTCGCCGCAGACGCCAGGGGATCCGCATCGGGTCGAGCGTGTCCCGCCACGTGAAGCGCTCCACGTCACCATCGTCGGCGGTGGTCGCGCTGGTCTTGTCCCGGTCGCGGAACGCGGCCGTGGGGCTGCCGTGCGGTCCGACCCCGTCAGCTTCCACGAACAGCGGTCCGCGGTGCGGACGTCGTGGATGCGCGCCTCGCTCAGCCCGGCGGTCCGCAGCTGGTCGGTAGTGAGCACGCCGCGCTGCTGCCGAGCGAGCCTGGTCAGCGACGACGGGAGTGAGGCGTCGAGGCGGAGTTCCACGCGCCACAGGCTGTCGTCGAGAGGTGGCCCGGCGTCGTCGTCGACCGCTGGCCTGTGGACGCTCAGGGGCCGGGGGCCAGCTGTGGGCGGGTGACGCGCGTGCCAGGGGGCGCGCGCACCTCAGCCGGCGGAGGGCAGGCCGCGCAGCAGCGGGTGGTCGGGCACCTCGACCGCCACGGGCGCCGGGTTGGAGTGCAGCCCGGAGGCCGACCCGCGCTTCTTGAGGGCCATGACGAAGGCGAGCACCTGGGCGACCGCCACGTAGAGGTGCATCGGCACCTCCTGCTCCAGCTCGCAGGCGGCGAACAGCGCCCGGGCCAGGGGGACGTCGGAGACCAGCGGCACGCCGGCCTCGGTGGCCCTGGCGCGGATGCGGGCGGCGGTGTGGCCGGAGCCCTTGGCGATGACGCGGGGGGCGCCGCGGTTCGGCTCGTACTTGAGCGCCACGGCCACGTGCGTCGGGTTGACGAGCACGACGTCGGCCTCGCTGACCGCGGCCATCATGCGGTTGCGGCTCATCGCGCGCTGCTTGCCCTTGATGGCGGCCTTGACCTCCGGGTTGCCCTCGGCGTTCTTGTGCTCGTCCTTGACCTCCTGCTTGGTCATGCGGAGGTCCTTCGTGGTCTTGGCCTTCTGCACGGCGAAGTCGACGACGGCGAGCACGAGGCCGGCGCCCACCGCGATCCGCACGAGGGAGGCGATGCCGCCGGAGGTGGCGTCGAGCACACCGGCCAGCGTGAGGCCGCCGCCGGAGAGGAGCTGCGGCACCAGGCCCTGCACGGTCACCCACAGGACGCCACCGATGATCGCGGTCTTCAGCAGCGACTTCACCAGCTGCCACAGGTTGACCACGCTGAAGAGGTTCTTGACGCCCTTGAGCACGTCGAGCTTGCCCCAGTTGGGCTTGGCGGCCTGGGTGGCCAGCACGAAGCCGCCCTGGCCGACGGAGGCGACCACGGCCACCGCCACGGCGACGGCGAGGATCGGGACGACGGCCGGCACGATCGCGGCTCCGCCGTCCCCGAGCGCGCGCAGCATCAGGGCCGGCTCGGGGTGCTTGGCCACGGCGTCGAGCGACTCGAGCATGACCTGCAGGCGCGTCCGGGTGGGTGCGATGACCATCGGGATGATGGCCACGATGACGCCCAGGCCGGCCCAGGCGCCGAGGTCCGGCGTCCGGGCGACCTGGCCCTTCTTGCGGGCGTCTGCAAGCCGTTTGCCTGTCGGCTTCTCGGTCTTCTCACCGCCTCCTGCGCTCACGGGGCGGTCCGCCCGTCGGCGGAGGCGCCCAGCAGGACGCCGGTGGCCGCGCCGGCAGCACCGGCGTCGTCACCGGCGGTGGCGGTGGCCACCGTCTGGGTGCCGGCCTGGTCGGCCATGGCGTCGACCACCGAGGGCAGCGCGGCCACGACCGTCGTCGCCAGCGCCAGGGTGACCATGATCTTCAGCGGGAAGCCGAGGGAGAACGCCTGCAGGGCGGGGGCGGCGCGGGTCAGCAGACCCAGGCCGACGTCGGTGAGGAAGAGGACGGCGACCAGCGGCCCGGCGATCTGCAGCGCGGAGACGAACATCTGCGTGGTGCCCTCGAGCACCAGGCGCGCCATGAGCGCGGAGGAGATGTGCTCCTGCAGACCCAGCACCGAGAAGCTCCGGGCCAGGCCGTGCAGGACCACGAGGTACCCGTCCGAGGCGAACAGCAGCACCACGGTGGTCATCTGGTAGAGCCGGCCGAAGACCGCGGCGCCGGTCTCCATCTGCGGGTCGTAGGCGGTGGCCGCCTGGAAGCCGCCGAACAGGTCGAGCATGTTGCCGGCCGCCTGCACCGCGGAGAAGACCAGGTAGCACAGGAAGCCCAGGGAGGCGCCCACGAGCACCTGCGAGAGCGCACCCAGCACGAGGTCGGCCGTGGACAGCGACAGCGTGGAGAAGTCCATCGTGGAGCCCAGCGCCAGGGTGATGCCCAGGGCCAGCAGCGCCTTCACCTGGTTGGGGATGGCCTTGTGGGAGAACGGCGGGGCGATGGCGAGCCAGGCGGTGACCCGCAGCAGCACGAGCAGGTGACCGGCGACGGTCGTCAGCGCGATGGTGGGCAGCTCCACGGGTCTCCTCCTCTCAGCCCATCGCCAGCAGCGCCGGGATCCGGTCGAACAGCTGGGTGGTGAAGTCGTTCATCTCGGCGAGCATCCAGTTGCCCGCCACCACGAGGACGACGGCCACGCCGACCGCCTTCGGCACGAAGGACAGCGTCGGCTCCTGGATCTGGGTGACCGACTGGAACAGCGAGACGGTGAAGCCGATCGACAGGGCGACCAGCAGCATCGGCGCGGAGAGCTTGGCGGCGACGACCATCGCCTGCACGGCGATGTCGATGACGGCGGCGTCCATCAGCGGTAGCTCCCCACCAGGGCCGTCACGATGAGGCCCCACCCGTTGACCATGACGAAGAGCAGCAGCTTGAACGGCAGGGAGACGGTCACCGGCGGGAGCATCATCATGCCCATCGCCATCAGGCCCGAGGACACGACGATGTCGATGACCAGGAACGGGATGTAGACGACGAAGCCGATGATGAACGCGGCTCGCAGCTCCGAGAGCACGAACGCCGGGATGAGCGTGGTCAGCGGGACGTCTGCCGGGTTCGCCGGGTTGGGGCGGTCGGCGGCGCGGGTGATGAGCGCCAGGTCCTGCTGACGGGTCTGGTGGAGCATGAACTGCTTCAGCGGCTCGGCGGCGGCCTCGAACATCTGCGTCTGCGTGATGGTGCCGTGCAGGAAGGGCTGCACCGCGTCCGCGTTGATCTGCGTGATCACCGGGGCCATGACGAACAGCGACAGGAACAGGGCCAGGCCGGCGAGCACCTGGTTGGGCGGCACTCCCTGCAGGCCGAGGGCGTTGCGGGTGATGCTCAGGACCACCATGATCTTGGTGAAGGCCGTCATCATCAGCAGCATCGCCGGCGCCACGGACAGCAGCGTGATGGCGAGGATGAGGACGATGGACGTGCTCGGCGTCCCGTCGATGCCGTTGACGGCGACGGTGAGGCCTCCCCCGGAGGGGGCGGTCGGGCCGACCGGGCCCGCGGGCCCTGCCGCGGCCCCTGCCGTCAGCAGGGCGGTGATCATCGCCGGGTCGTCCTCTCGCGCAGCACCTCGAGGGCCGAGGTCCAGGTGGCCGGGGAGAGCGCCGAGCCGGCCAGGGCACCGCGCTGGGGGGTGGCGCCCACGGTCGCCACGGCCCGGGCGGGCGCGGCGGCGGGGGTGAAAGCCGCGCTGACGGTGCCGAGGCTGCTCACGGGGGTGCGGACCTCGCGGACGCTCACCACCTGAGCGGCCTCCACGACGTCGTCGGTGGTGGCGGCGGGTCGCTCGAAGTCGGTCAGCGGCATGCGGGCGAGCAGCTGCACCTGGGTGTCGGTGACGCCCACCACGAGGGCGTCGTCACCCACCCGCAGCACCGAGACGCCGGCGGAGCGGGTGAGGGACTGGCGCGCCAGCACGGTGAAGCGGGTGGCGTCGACCGCGCGGCCGCCGCTGCGCCGCTTGGCGACGCGCTGCATGACCACCACGAGGCCGAGGACGACGGCGAGGGAGAGGACGACGCGGACGACGAGGGCCAGGACGTCAGTGGATCCCACGGCCGCTCAGTCCTCAGCGCCGGGCTCGACGATCTCGGTGATGCGCAGGCCGTAGTCCTCGTCCACGACGACGACCTCGCCCCGCGCCAGCAGGCGGCCGTTGACCAGCAGGTCCGCCGGGGCACCGGCGGCGCGGTCCAGCTCCACCACGGAACCGGGGGTCAGGGCGAGCAGGTCCTTGACGGACATGCGGGTGCGGCCCAGCTCCACCGTCACGACCATCTCGACGCCGCGCAGCAGCGCCATGCCGGCGCGGCCGGCGGCGTTCTGCACCGGCACCGCCGGGCCGCTCGGGACTCCGGAGGGGATGGCGGTCTGCGCGATCAGCAGGCCGACCCAGACCACCACCTCCTGCGCCTCGGAGTTCGCGTCCACCAGCGGCACCCACAGGGCGTCCGGCTCGGCGACCGCAGCGGCCACGTCGACCGCCTGCACCGCGCCGGGCACCGAGGGGCCCGTGGCGGTGACGGCGGCGCGCAGCGCCGGGGCGATCGCGTCGACGACGGGCAGCGGGCCGCCCTCCGCACCGGCGAGCGCCTCCTCCAGGGAGGGGTCGACGATGACGACCAGCGTGCCCGAGACGGCACCGGTGAAGGCGGCCGACACGGCGGTGCCGTCAGCGGTGGGGGCGAGCGACCCGTCCGAGGGGCCGACCGCCAGGGTCGCGCCGGAGGGCAGCTGCTCGGCGGCGACGGCGGCGGCGGCCAGCAGCGCGGTCTGCGCGGCCTGCGCGGCGGCCTCGGGGCGGGCGTCCGTGGGGGTGGTCATCGCGTCTCCTCATCAGGGTTCACCACGAGGCAGGCCAGGCGGGTGCCGCTCGTGCCGGGGACGGCGCGGGCGAGGGCGACGTCGTCGGTGACGACGTCGAGGGGGCGGGCGGTCGGGTGCGGCAGGTGCAGCACGTCGCCGACGGCGAGGGCGGTCACCGCCTGCACGGACAGTGCCATGGGCGTCATCCGGACGTGAACGTCCACGGGCAGCTCGGGGACGGCGCGGGAGAGCACGTCCGCGGCGTGCGCGGCGGTGCGGCGCTGCTCCTCGGTGCCGTCGTGGGCGCCGCGGTTCTCGGTGAGCCGGGCGAGCACGGGGTTCAGCGGCAGCATCACGGAGAAGGCCGCGGGCTCGGCGTCCTCACCGAGCGTCACCGTGAACCCGGCCACGAGGACCACGTCCGCGGGCGCCGCCAGGGTGAGGAACTGGGAGGTCTGGTCCACGTCGGCCAGCACGGGCGCCATGGGCACCGTGCCGGCGAAGGCGGTGCCGAGGTCGCCCAGCAGGCGGCCGGCCAGGCTCTCGATGAGGCGGTTGTCGATGTCCGTCAGCTCGCGCTCGGGGTTGAGCACGGTCGGCTCGACGTTGCCGTGGCCGCCCAGGAGGAAGTCCATCGCCGTCATGACGGTGGCCGCCTCGAGGACGACGAGCCCGCTGGCACCCCCCGCCTCGGTGCGGAAGGTGAGGAAGACGCCCTGAGAGGGCTGGCCCGCGAGGTGGTCCTCGAAGCTGCGGGCGCCCACGCCGGTGCACACGACGGTGCAGGTCTGGCGCAGGCGGGTGAGCAGCGTGGTGGAGAACTGGCGCGCGAAGGCCTCGAAGGCCACCTCGAGGGCGCGGGAGTGCTCGCGGGCCAGTGCCGTGGGGCGCGTGAAGTCGTACTCGCTCACCACGCCCCGGCGCCGCTTGCGGCGAGCGGGCGCTGCGCTCGGGCTCGGAGGTGTCACAGAGGAGTTGTCGGCAGGACGGGTGAGGAGGTTGAGCCGTTCGGGGGACCTTCTTCAGATCCTCTCGGCGACCGCGGGGGTCCGCCGGCGTCCGGCGCCGGGCCCCCGCGACCACCGGGGGACGTCGGTGCAGGTCACTGCATGACGTACTGGGTGAGGTAGACGTCGAGCACCTTGTCGTCGTACGCCTCCTTGATGCTCTTCACCAGCTCGGCCTTGTACTTGTCGCGGCCCTCGGGGGTGCTGATGTCGGCCATGGACGTGCCGCTGTAGAGGGCGATGACCGCGTCGAGGGCCTTGCTGCCGTCGACGTCCTCGGTGACCGCCGAGCTCTCCTGCAGCGCGATGCCGATCTTGAGGAAGTGGCCGTCGGCGAGGTTGACGCTGATCGGGTCGAGGGTCTTGACCTTGCCCAGCTTCGCCTCCTGCTCGGCCTTGGCGGCCGCGGCCTGCTCCTCGGCGGTCGGCGGCGCCTTGGGCGCGAGCACGAGGAAGTAGGCCGCGCCTCCCCCGCCCATGAGCACGATGACCGCGACGAGGATGAGGACGAGCTTGTTGGGGCCCTTCTTCTTCGGGGCCTCGGTCTCGGCGGGCGTGGCGGTGGCGGTGGCCATGGCGGGCGTCCTGTCGTGAGTGGCGGGTGGGCGGTCTGGAGGGTCGGTCAGCTGCTGGCGGTGGCGGTGCTGGTGGGCGCGGCGTCCCCGCTGAGGTGGGGGATGGCGCCGACGTCGCTGCCCGGGACCACGTCCGAGGGCTGGGCTCCCCCGGCCACGGCCCGCAGGGCAGCGGCCTGGGTGGCACCGGCGGCCGAGGGGGCCTTGGCCATGAGCACGATGTCCACCCGGCGGTTGCCCTCGAAGGCCCGCGGGTCGTCGTCGGGGAACAGCGGGTGCTGGTCGCCCATGCCGGTCAGCCGCAGCCGACCACCGGCCACGCCGTCGTCCTTGAGCCGCAGGAGCACCGCGGTCGCGCGGGCGCCCGAGAGCTCCCAGTTGTTGGCGTACTGGCTGGTGCTGATGGCGAGGTTGTTGGTGTAGCCGACCACCGAGATCTGCCGGTCGTTGCTCTGCAGCAGCGGCACCACCACGTCCAGCACGCGCAGGCCGGCGGGCTCGATGGTGGCGCTGCCGTTGGCGAAGAAGACGTTGTTCGCCGCCACGCTGATGACCAGCCCGTCCTCGGTGACCTTGGTGGTCACCTGGCTCTGGAGGTCCTGCGCCTTGAGCTGGGCGTCGACCTGCTGCTGGAGCCGCGCGAGGTCGTCGGCCTCCTGCGCGGCGTCCTGCGCGGCCCTGCCCTGGGAGGAGCTGATGGTGGTGGCGTCCGAGGCCTGGGCCGCTCCGCTCATCGTCCCGGCGCCCAGGTCGACCACGCTCTTGGTCGAGCCGTCGACGACGCCGCTGCCGCCGTCCGTCGGGAGCGACTCGTTGCCGAAGCCCGCGGCGAGCGAGGTCTTGAGCTCCAGGTACTTCTTCTGGTCGACGTTGCTCATGGCGAACAGCACGAGGAAGAGCGCCATGAGCACCGTCATCATGTCCGAGTAGGACACGGCCCAGCGCTCGTGGTTCTCGTGCTCCTCCTCGTGGTGCTTCTTGGCCCTGCCCTTCCCGTGCCCCGACATCAGGCCGCCTCCTTCTCCTTCTTGCCGGTGCTCGGCACGAGGCTGCGCAGGCGCTGGCCCACCAGGCGCGGGTTGGCCCCGGCCTGGACGGCCATGAGGCCCTCCACGATCAGCTCCATGTGCGCGCACTCGGTCTCCGACAGGCGCTTGAGGCGCGCGCCGAAGGGCAGGCAGATGATGTTGGCGGTGAGCAGGCCCCAGAAGGTCGCGACGAGCGCCGCGGCGATCATGTGGCCGAGCTTGGTCGGGTCGGCGAGGTTCTCGAGCACGTGGACCAGCGACACGACGGTGCCGATGATGCCGACGGTCGGGGCGTAACCGCCGGCCGTGGAGTAGAACGCCGAGGCGATCTTGTCGGTGGCGCGCTTGGTCTCGATCTTCGACGCGAGCATCT
The DNA here is from genome assembly GCF_014270065.1 of Quadrisphaera sp. RL12-1S. Classification (NCBI taxonomy): domain Bacteria; kingdom Bacillati; phylum Actinomycetota; class Actinomycetes; order Kineosporiales; family Kineosporiaceae; genus Quadrisphaera; species Quadrisphaera oryzae. The sequence continues at coordinate 49,603 of NZ_JACNME010000014.1, forward strand.
CGCGCAGGTCCTCGGGGTCGGCGCCGTCGATGGCGGACTGCAGACCGTCCTTGAGGAACTCGTCGTCCACGTCCTTCGCGGCGTCCTCGAGGGCCAGCAGGCCCTCGCGGCGCGCGGTCTCGGCGAGCGAGACGAGGGTGTCGATGGTCTTGGACGGGTTCACGGCCTTGCCCGTGAGCGCCTTGACGGTGCCCTGGATGATGAAGGGGATGTCGGCCATGCGCGTGCCGGCGAGGCTCGCGCCGATCGTCCCCAGGATGACCAGGGTCATGGCGGGGATGAGGATGACGGACATCGGGCTGGAGCCCTCGAGGATGATCGCCAGCAGGATGCCGCCGACCGCGAGGCCGAGCCCGATCAGGGTTGCCGGATCCATCACACCTCCTCGGGGGCGGCCTCGCGCGAGACCACGCGCAGGGCAGGGACGACGTGCAGGTCGGGGCGGAGGTCGCCGCGCGCCTCGGAGCAGGGCTCGGGCGCGGAGAGCGCAGCGGGGACCGGCTCGCGCAGGGAGCGGGCGCTGGCCACCACGCTGGCGCGGTAGTCGCGGACGAGGTCGATGACCTCGACGACCGACTCCGCGACGAGGTACTTGGTGCCGTCGATGAGCGTGAGGACCGTGTCGGGGGTCGCCTCGACCCGCTCGAGCAGGTCGGGGTTGACCGCGAACGCAGCCCCGGTCAAGCGCGTGACGAGGATCATGACGACCGTCCTTGAGAGTCCGATGAGCCGCCCTTCCGTGGGCGCCTCCACGTGCTCCATCGGCGCTGGCGCGCCTCCGGTGAGGAGTCCGGGTGGCGACCTCGACGGCGTCGAGGACCGCCACCCGGACGGGCGCGTCAGCGCTTGAGGTTGACGAGCTCCTCGAGCATCGAGTCCGAGGTGGTGATGACGCGGCTGTTCGCCTGGAAGCCGCGCTGGGACACGATGAGGTTGGTGAACTCCTGCGCCAGGTCGACGTTCGACATCTCCAGCGCGCCGGAGACCAGCGAGCCGTGCGCGCCGTCGCCGGCCACGCCGACGTTCGGCAGGCCCGAGTTGGACGTCGCCTGGTAGGTCGAACCGCCCTGCTTGTCCAGGCCCGCCGGGTTGTCGAAGGTGGCGACGGCGATGCGGCCCAGCTCCTGGGAGCGACCGTTGTCGAACGAGCCGACGATGGCGCCGTCCGGGCCGACCTTCCAGCTGGTCAGGGAGCCGGCTCCGTAGCCGTCCTGGGCCGAGACCGTCACGTCCGAGATGGAGACGTCGGCGCGGTTCGCCACAGTGATCTTGGACAGGTCGAACGTGACGGGGTCCGTGAACGCCGAGCCGTCCGCGCCCTTCATGTCGTAGACCTTGACCTTCTCGTTGGTGGCGTCGACCTGCGCCCCGGACGCCGGCGTCGCGCCCGCGGCCGGGACGTAGGTGGGGCTGCCACCGTCGGTCATGGCGCCGCTGCCGTTGAACTTCAGCTTGGCCAGCTGCGTGACCGTGGTCGAGCCGGGGACGGTCTGCGAGAGGGTCATGGTCCACTCGGTGACGAGACCGGTGTTCCCGCCGGTGGTCGACGGACCGGTCACCTTGGTCGGCGCGATGTCCACCGTGACGGGGATCGAGACGCCGTTCTTGTCGATCAGGTTGTAGTTGAAGTTCTGCGTGGAACCGACGGCCGAGTAGCCGCTGGTCGCCGTCGCGTCGGCCACGACGTTCACGGTGTTGTCGAGGCGCCCCGAGAACGTCGCGGAGTGGGTGGCGTAGGCCGGGATGGTCTGCGTCGTGGGGATCGAGATGTTCCCGGGCGTCCCTGACGAGTTGGTGACGCCGGCCGGGCTCGCCATCCACCCCTGGACCTTGGCCCCGGCCAGGCTCACCAGCGTCCCCGATCCGTCGACGTTGAACGCGCCGTTGCGGGTGTACTGCATCGCGCCGTTGTTGTTCAGCACGAAGAAGCCGTCGCCGTCGATGAGCATGTCGCTGTTGCGGCCGGTGGTCTGGGTCGCGCCCTGGGTGAAGTTGGTCGTGATGCCCGAGACGCGGACGCCCAGGCCCACCTGCGCGGGGTTCTGGCCGCCCTTGGCGCCCTGCGCGGCGGCGGCGTTGCCGAGGCTCTGCGACAGGGTGTCCTCGAAGATGGTGTTCGAGGCCTTGTAGCCGGTGGTGTTGACGTTGGCGATGTTGTTGCCGGTGACGTCCATCATGGTCTGCATCGAGCGCATGCCGCTGATGCCGGTGTAGAGGGAACGGAGCACAGGGTCCTCCTGGGAAGGGCGCGCAGCGGTGTGCTGTCGCGGTGCCGTGTGCCGTCCGTGGCCATGGGGCGTTCCGTCGGGTGCGGCCGTGCGGCCGCGTCTTCAGTTGTTGTTCGGTTGTGGGTCGAGGGACTCGTCAGCTGGTCTTGGACGAGCTGGTGGTCGACGAGCCGCTGGAGGTCGAGCCGCTCGCGGGGACGGTGCCGATGCCGGTGACCGAGGCGAGCGGGACGGACGCCCCGCCGATGTTCAGCGCGGGCGACCCGGAGGTGAAGAAGCTCGCGCCGCTCACCAGACCGGTCTGCGCCTTGCCTGCGGCGTCGGTGTAGTTCACGGTCTGCCCGACGAAGCCGGACGCGCTCATCCGCGACATCAGCGCGAAGCTGTCCTGCTGCACCTTGGTCATCTCCTGCATGGCCTGCGTCGACGACAGGGTGGCCGTCTGCTGCATGACCGCGTTGGAGTCCATGGGCGCTGTCGGGTCCTGGTTCTGCAGCTGCTTGATGAGCAGCTGCAGGAAGTCCTGGTTCTTGAGGCTGGTCTTGTCGGCCGAGACCGACGGGCCAGAGCTCATGCCGTAGCGGGTGGCGTTGGTGCCGGTGGTCGCGTACGTGCCCTGCGCGTCCTTGACGACCACGGGGGCGCTGGTGGCGCCGGTGACTCCTGCCATCTCACCTCCTGGTGTGCCAGGGACCCTCGACGGGTCCGTCAGCCGTGAGCAGCGCTGGTGCGCCCCTCATGCGAGGACATCGACACGTCCGGACCCGACCTTGAGCCGAACGGGGGTCAGCTCGACCACCCGTTCGCCGTCGCCGTCCTGGTCCGATCCCTGGGAGCCGAGCCAGCCGCGCGGAGCGCGGTCCTGGCGGGCGGCGGCGCCGCTGCCGGTGCTCACGTCGAGCGAGGCCCCGGAACCCGTGGCGGCGAGGTCCTTGCGCAGGTCGTCCAGGGACGCCTGCAGCGCGTCGCGCGCGGCGGGGCTGCCGCCCACCAGCTCGATGCGCGTGCCCTCGGGGCGGATGTGCGCCACCACGGTGACGGAGCCGATCGCCTCGGGCTTGACCTCGAGCGTGAGCTTGTGGGTCCCGGCGCCGCGACCGGCCAGTGCCACCAGCTGCGGCGAGAGCTGCGCCGCCACGTGGGCGGGCTGCGCGACTCCGGCCGGCTGCGCCACGGGCGCAGCGGGCGTCGGCAGGGGTGCGGCAGCGGCCTGGTTCTGGGTCGGCGCGGCCACGGCCTGCGGCGTCACGACCGCAGCAGAGGACGACGACGCGTCGACCGGAGTGACAGCCGCCGTCATCGCGGGGTCCGGCGTGGCAGCGGGACCGGCCGTGGTGAACGGGGCCGGGAGCGTCGCAGTGGTGGGCGAGGGTGAGGCCGCGTCCGCGTTCTCGCGGGCGCCGTGCGCCGCGTGCGGGGCACCGGTGGAGGGTTCTCCCCCGCCGGGAGCGGAACCGCCCTGGGGGTCGTCCGGCTGGCCCGGCTGGCCCGGCTGGCCCGGCTGCGCGGCCTGCGGGACGGCGTCCTGGGGCTTCCCCGTTCCGACGGGGGCCTCTGGCGCCGCGGCAGCAGAAGGGGCGTCCCCTGCGCCGGCGGAGGGAGCGAGGGTCAGAGCCGCCGGTCCCGCGGCGCCGCCCGCGGGCGCTGCCGCACCTGTGGCAGCTGTCGCGCCGGTCACGGCGGCGGTCACGGCGGGGCCGCTGCTCGTGGGGGCGACAGCGGGCTGCGCCGGGACGGGCGCCACCATCGCGGCGAGCGCCTGGGCGGCCAGCGTGGTGGCAGCCGCGGTGGCGTCCTGCGCCGCACCGGCCTTGGCGGAGGTGTCTGCGGCCGCGCCGGGATCCGCAGCCGGGCCGGTGGCGGGGGTCGCCACCGCTCCTCCGGCACCGTCCGCGCTCGCCGCGGGAAGTGCGACGAGGGAGGGGGCCAGAGGCGCACTCGCCGCGGAGAGCGGGGGGAGGGAGGGGGCAGGAACAGGGGCTGGGGACGCGGCGGCCCCGTCAGCGGGTGCAGCTCCTGCGGACGGCGTCGTCGTGCCGGTGGAGGCCGTCGTGCCCGTGGAGGCCGTCGTGCCGCCGGCGGGGGTCGCGGACGTCGCCGGGGTCGCGGACGTCGCCGGGGTCGCGGGGGACGTCGGGGTCGCCGGGGACGCCGGGGTCGCGGGCGCACCGTCGCGACGCGCGGGCTTCGCGGGCGTGGCCGGGGCGTCGTCGTCGGCCTGGTGGCGGGCGAGGACGTCGGCGAAGTGACCGTCGTCGTCCTGCGGCGCCGGCGCCGCAGGGGCGGCGGGCGCGGAGGCGGCAGCGGCGGTGGCGGTGACGTTCAGGGACATCGGGTGCTCCGGGGCATCGAGCGGTGCGCGGAAGGGGGCGGTGGTGCTCGGTGGTGCAGGAGGTGCGGAGGTGCGGCGGGTCAGGAGCCCGGCATGGCCGCGGCGACCTTGCGGACGTAGGCCTGCGTCTCGGCGAACGGCGGGACGCCGCCGTACTTGGTGACGTTGCCCGGGCCGGCGTTGTAGGCGGCGAGCGCCAGCGGCAGCGAGCCGAACCTGTCGAGGTGGCCGGCCAGGAGGCGCGCGGCGCCGTCCACGGCCTGCGCCGGGTCGGAGGCGTCCACGCCCAGCTCGCGAGCGGTGCCGGGCATGAGCTGCATGAGGCCGCGGGCACCGACGGGGCTGACGGCGCCGGCGTCGTAGCCGGACTCGGTCTTGGCCACGGCGGACAGGAGCCCGTCGGGCAGGTCGTACTTCGCCTCGGCGGCGTCGAAGAGCCCCTGGTAGGCCGCGGCACCGCCGCCACCGGCGGTGCTCGCCGCCGCGGAGGCGGCGGTGGTGCCGCCGAGGACCGCGGAGCGCAGGGCGGCGCTGAGCGCACCGGTGCTGCTGCCCGCGGTGGCGTCGGTGACGCGGCGGATGGTGGTGGGGGTCTCCCACACCTTGGAGATCTTGACGACGTCACCGGCCTTCGGGGCGTGGATCATCTGCCCGTCGCCCACGTAGATGCCGATGTGCGCGCCGCCCTCCAGCACCACGAGGTCACCGGGCTGCGCCTGGGCGAGGGAGGGGACCTCGGTGCCGACCTTCGCCTGCTCCTGCGAGGTCCGCGGCAGCGTGATGCCGTTCTGCTTCATGACCAGCTGGGTGAAGCCGGAGCAGTCCAGGCCGGTGCTCGGGTCGGTGCCGCCCCACTTGTAGGGCACGCCGAGGTACTGCTTGGCGTCGGCGACCACCTGGTCGCCGCTGGCGGCGGACGACGACGACGCCTGCCCGTCCAGCTGCGCCCGCGCCAGGGCGAGCTGGCCCTCGAAGGTGGTGCTCGTGGTGGCGGTGCCGGTGGCGGCCAGCGGGCTGCCGCTGAGGGCGGCGATGCGCTGCTGCAGCGAGCTGATGCGCGACTGCACCTGGGCGATGGCCGCCTGGGCCGGCGCGGGGGCGCCCGTGACGGCCGTCATGCGCCGCCGCCGTTCGGGTGGTCGTGGCCTCGGATGCTCATGGAGTGGTCATCGGCAGGAGTGGCCTCGGAGTCGAGCCCTGCGTCGACACCGGGGTGCGCGGGACCCTGCACGCCGGTGGTGAGGCCGCGCGCCCGGCCAGCGTGCTCGTCGATGACGGCCTGGTCGGCCTTGAGGTCGGCGGCGCGCTGGGCCTGCTCGTGGCGGTCCGCCAGGCGCTGCAGCCCCTTGGCCCGACCCTCCGCGGCGGCCCACACGGCCTGGGCGGAGCGGGCCTCGGCCTCGGCGTCGGCCAGGACGGCCAGGGCGTCCTGGTAGCGGGCGCTGCTGGCGCTGCGCGCGGCGACGGCCGCGGCGAAGCTCTGCGGGCTGCCGTGGTCGGCGAAGCTCTGCGCCGCGGCCTCCTCGAGGATGCTCTCGGAGAAGGAGCGGGCGGCCACGGTGCGCGCGGCGGCAGCACCGGCCGCGGCGGCGGCGATGTCGCGCTGCAGGTGGCGCACGCGCAGCACCTGCTCCAGGCGGAACTTCCTGCTCATCGCTGCCTCCTCATGCCTCGTGCGGGGCTGGTCACCGAGCCGAGTCGTCGATCTTGGTGTTCCGTGGGCGCCTCATGGCCTTCAGCGCCACGCAACGCCGAGGTCGACACCGCGGGGAGCGCGAAAGTGCTTCGGAAGCCCATGATCACGGCGGGGGGTGCTCAGGGCGGAGCCCTCAGGCCCCGGCGACCGGGTTGCGGGCCACCACGCCGGCCAGCGCGTTCCAGGCGTCGTCGGTGGACGTGCGGTCCTCGACGTCCTGGCGCAGGAAGCCGTCGATGTCCGCCCGGGCGCCGATCGCGGCGTCGGTCAGGGGGTTGGAGCCGGGCACGTAGGCGCCGACGTCCACGAGGTCCTGCGCCTCGCGGCGCGCGGCCATGAGGCGGCGCACGTGAGTGGCCAGACCGCGCTGCTCGCGGGTGGTGACGCGCGAGGCCACGCGGGAGACGGACCCGAGCACGTCGATGCTCGGGAAGTGGCCGGCGGTGGCCAGGTCGCGGTCGAGCACCACGTGGCCGTCCAGGATGGAGCGCGCGGCGTCCGCGATCGGCTCGTTGTGGTCGTCGCCGTCCACGAGCACGGTGTAGATGCCGGTGATGGAGCCCGTGGCGCCGGTGCCGGCGCGCTCGAGCAGGCGGGGCAGCAGCGCGAAGGTGCTCGGCGGGTAGCCGCGGGTGGCGGGGGGCTCCCCCACCGACAGGCCGATCTCGCGCTGGGCCATGCAGAAGCGGGTGAGGCTGTCCATCATCAGCAGCGCGTTCATGCCGAGGTCGCGGAAGTGCTCGGCGATGGTGGTGGCCACCATCGCCGCCCGCAGGCGCACCAGCGGCGGCTGGTCGGAGGTGGCGACGACGACGACGGAGCGCGCGAGGCCCTCGGGGCCGAGGTCGTCCTCGATGAACTCGCGGACCTCGCGGCCGCGCTCGCCGATGAGGGCGATGACGTTGACGTCGGCCTCGGTACCGCGGGCGATCATCGACAGCAGGGTCGACTTGCCGACGCCGGAGCCGGCGAACAGGCCGATGCGCTGGCCGCGGCCCACCGGGGTCATGGCGTCGAGGGCGCGGACGCCGGTGCCCATGGGGGTGTCGATGCGCTCGCGCTTGATGGGGTCCGGCGCGGGGTTGTCGATCGGCACCCAGGCGGTGGCCTGGGCCTTGCCGAGCCCGTCGATCGGACGTCCGAGGCCGTCGAGCACGCGGCCGAGGAGCCCGATGCCCACCGGGACGCGCTGGCTGCGGCCCATGGCGAGCACGGGCTGGCCGGCGCGCAGGCCCTGGCCGACCGGCGGGGTGCCCAGCGGCATGCAGGTGACGTGGTCGGGCGCGACGGCCACGACCTCGGCGTCGATGCCCTGGCCGGTGGTGGTGAGGTCACCGGTGAGGATCTTCACGATGTCGCCGACGGGGGCGCGCAGGCCGGCCGCCTCGATGGTGAGGCCGACGACGCGGCGGACCGTGCCGGTGACCTGGGGAGCGCCGGCGGCCTCCGCGCGGCGCATGATGGCCGGCAGGGCGATCCCGGGGACGCCGACGGCCGCGGCGGGCGAGCCCGGCGCGGCGGCGAGGTCTGCGAGGCGGCTCATGCGCGCGAGGCCTGGCCGGCGGGGCGCGCGGCGCCGCGGAGCTGGCCGCGGATGCGGGCGAGCGCGGTGTCGGTGCGGGCGTCCACGAGGCCTCCGGGGAACTCGGCGAAGGCGTCGCCGGGCGCCAGGCGCGGGTCGGCGACGATGGTCACCTGGTTCTCGGCGAGCGCCGCGAGGCCCTCGGTGCTGCGCATCTGCTCGACCACGGCGAGGTCCTCCGGGTTGAGGCGGACCGTGATGTCCGCGTGGGTGGGGGCGGCGTCCAGGGCGCGGCGCAGCGCGGTGAAGCCGCGCGTGCCGTCGTCGGCGATCTCCCGGCCGATGACGACCTCGGCGAGGTCGACGACGGCGATGGCGACGGCGTCGGCGACGGCGTCCAGCTGCGGCGCGGTGCGGGCGCGGAGCTCGTCGGCGGCCACCTCCAGGGAGGTGATGGCCTGGGCGACCTGCGCCTGCAGCGCCGCCACCTCGGCGGCGGCGCGGGCGCGCAGCTCGGCGATGACGCGGCGCTCCTCCTCCGCGGCGGCGGCCACGCCCTGGGCCCAGCCCGCGGCGTAGCCGGAGGCCTGGGAGGTGGCGGCGACGTTCTGGGAGGCGAACGCCGCGGCGGTGGCGTGGCCGTCGAAGGAGGACCGGCTGCCCGGCAGCGGCGTGAAGACCGCCGCGTGGGGGCTAGGCGACGAACTCATCGTCGGACTCCCTCTGGATCGTGATCTGACCGGACTCCTCGAGCTGGCGGATCGCGGCCACCACCGCGGAGCGACCCTCCTCGGCCTGCGAGAGGCGGACGGCGCCCATGAGCTCCATCTCCTCGAGCAGGTTCTCCTTGGCGCGCGAGGAGACGTTGTTGAGGATCTTGTCGCGCAGGTCGTCGCGGGCGCCCTTGAGCGCCACCGCCAGCGTGCCGGCGTCGACCTCGCGCAGCACCAGCTGCATCGCCTTGTCCTCAAGGGACAGGATGTCCTCGAAGGTGAACATGGACGCGCGGATCTGGTCCGCGAGCACCGGGTCGCGCTTGGCGAGCTCCTCGAGCAGCTGCTTGCTGGTGCCGGCGTCGGTGCGGTTGATGATCTCCACCAGCGGCTGCATGCCGCCGACCACCTCGTCGACCTGGGCGGTGAGCACCGCCCCGGCCTTGCGGCGGATCGACTCGGCGACGATCGCCACGACGTCGGGCGAGGTGCGCTCCATCGTGGCGATGCGCTGCGCGACGTCCGCCTGGACCTCCGCGGGGAAGGTGACCAGGGCCGCGGACGCCTGGTGGGCGCGCAGGTGCGCCAGCACCAGGGCGATCGTCTGGGGGGTCTCCCCCTGCAGGAACGACACCGTCTGACGGGTGTCGGCCTCCTCGAGGAAGAGGAACGGCTGCTTGTCGTCCCCGCCCTTGAGGCGGTCCATCATCTCGCCGGCCGCCTCCTTGCCGATGGAGGCCTCCAGCATCGCCTTGGCGAAGCCGGGACCGCCCTGGCCGAGGGCCGCCGGGCCCACCAGCTCGCTGAAGCCCGCGATGAGCACCTCGTCGGCCAGCTCGGGGTCGATCTCACCGAGGCGCATGAGCTCGACGGTGATGAGCTCCACCTCCTCGGGGTCGAGCTGGGCCATGAGGAGGGCCGAGCGCTCGGGACCGAGCTGCACGAGCAGCACGGCGGCCTTCTGGGGACCGGTGAGCGCTTCGACGGAGCGCAGGGCGAGGCTGGTGGCCATGGCGGGTCAGCCCTTCTTGGAGGCGGCGAGCCAGCCGCGGAGCAGGTTGGCGACCTCGGCCGGCTGGGTGTCCACCAGCTGGCCGAACTCCTGGCGGCGCAGCGCCTCCGGCTCCGGCTCCGGGGCCACCAGCAGGTGGCCGTCGTCGGCGGCGGGGGCGAGCGCGGACATCGGGGTGCCCGGGGCGGGGACCTCGGGGTAGAGCCGCTCGAGCTCGCCGAGGTCGACCGCCTCGCGGCGGTTCTTCTTCACGGCCCGGCGCCAGGCGATGAGCAGGACGATCGCCAGGAGCAGCACGCCCAGGGCGATGGCGCCCTGCTTGATGAGCGCCCACTGGGCGTCGCTCTTCTGCTGCGCGGCGGCGGCGGCCAGCTGCTGCTTGGCGGCGTCGGCCGCCGTGGTGTCGAACGTGGCCGGGGTGATGGTGACCACGTCGCCGCGAACCTGGTCGAAGCCGGCCGCGGCCGCGATGGCGGCCTGCAGGTTCTGCTGGCCGATCCCGGCGAGCGCTGCCTGGTCCACCATGACCGCCACCGACTGCCGCTGCACAGCGCCCGGAGCGACCATCGTGTTGTCCACCACGGTGTTGTTGGGGTTGTCCTGCACGTTCGACTTCTTCGTGTACCCGCCCTGGCCCGTGGTGGAGCCGGCACCCGCCGTGGTGGACGTGCCGTTCACCCCCAGGACGCCATTGGCGCCGAGCGCACCACCCACGCCGCTGGCACCGCCGTTGTAGACCTCCTCGTTGGTGGACTGCGAGGACGGCAGCGCGCCGCTGGGGGTGTAGGTGGTCTTGACGCGGTTGGTCTGGTCGAAGTTCAGCGTGGCGTTGACGGAGGCGATGGCCTTGCCGGGCCCCAGGGTCTTGTCGAGCATCGCCTGGATCGCCGACTGGGTCTTCGTCTCGTACGCGGTGGTCTGCTCGTCCCCCTGGCCGACGGCGCCCTGGCCGGCCGCGGAGAGCAGCTCCCCCTTGGCGTCGGAGACCGTGACCTGCTTGGGGTCCAGGTCGGGCACGGAGGAGGAGACCAGCTGGATGATGGAGTTGACCTGGTCGTCCGTGGCCTTGGTGATGCCCGTGTCGATGAGGACCGAGGCCTTGGTGGGCTCCTTCGACTCGGTGTAGACCGTTTCCTCCGGGACCGCGATGTGGACGACGGCGGACCGCACCCCGTCCAGCTGCTCGATGGTCTTGGCGAGGTCACCCTCGACAGCGCGCTGGTAGGCGACCTTCTGCTGGAACTGCGACGCGGTGATGCCCTGCTGGTCGAGCAGCGCGAACCCGCTCTTCTCCTTGGGCAGGCCCGCCGCAGCGATGGCCATGGCGGCCTTGGACTCATCGGCGGACGGCACGAGGACCTGGCCGCCCTGGAACGTGCCGGTGATGCCCGCGCTCTGGAGGGCGCCGGTCATGTCGGAGGCGTCGGCGGCCGAGACGCCGCTGGCGACCGGGACCAGGTCCGGCTTGGAGACGTAGGTGACGAAGGCCGACCCCCCGAGGAGGAGGATGCCGATGCCGATCACGGCGAGCACCTTCTGGCCCAGGGACAGCGAGTTCACCTGGGCACCCAGCTTCTTGAGCTGGTCCGTGAGCTGCGGGGGCATCAGAACTGCATCCTCATGATCTCGGAGAACGCCTCGAGGGCCTTGTTGCGGAGGGCCACGGTCACCTGGGTCGCCATGCCGGCCTCGGCAGCGGCGACGGTGTAGTCGTGGACGTCCTTGAGGTCGCCGGTGGCGGCCTGGACGGCGAGCGCGGAGCTCTTGGACTGCAGCGCCTGCACGTTCTCGAGGCTGGAGGCCAGCGTCGTCGCGAACCCGGTGGATCCGGTGGACCTCGTGCCCGACGCGCCGGCGAGGGCCTGCGCGGCCGCTGCGAGGGCGTCGGTGTTCGCGGAGGGGTCGGTGCCGTCGGTGCTGCCGGTCCCGCCGGCAGCGCCCGCGGCGCCGTTCCTCAGGAGTGCGGCGTACTGCTCCAGCGCGGAGCTTCCGCCGGCGCCGAGGGGGAGGATGCCGGCCACGTCACTTCGCTCCGATGTTGATGGCGGCCTCGTAGGAGGCGCGGGCGCGCTCCACGACGGCGGCGTTGGCCTGGTAGGCGCGCTGGCTGATGATCAGCTGGCCCATCTGGCTGTTCATGTCGATGTCGGGCATCTTCACGTAGCCCTTGGCGTCGGCGAGGGCGTTGGACGGGTCGTAGACCAGGCGCCCCTCGCCGCTGCCGAACTGGACGCCGGCCACCTCGACCCCGCCGGCGGTGCTGCCGTCGTGGGCGCTGCCGTAGTCCTTGGCCTGCGCGACCACGAAGCGCTGGCGGAACGCGTCCTGGTCGGTGCGGGAGACGTCGTTGATGTTGGCGATGTTGTCGCCGACGGCGTCCATCCACTTGCGAGCGAGGGTCATGCCGGACCCGGAGGCCTTGAGGGCGTCGAACAGGCTCATGGCTGCCTCAGCTCGTCTTCAGGGCGTTGGCGACGGACGAGAACTTGTTGCTCATCGCCTGCGACACGAGCTGGTAGCGCAGCTGGGTGTCGATGTTGGAGAGCGTCTCGGTGTCGAGGTCGACGTTGTTGCCGTCCTCGCGGGTGGGCGTCGCCATGTCGCGGGACTCGGTGGACGGAGCGACACCGCTGCCCCCGGCGACGGCGTCGCGCAGCGCGGACTCGAAGTCGACGCGCGCGGCCAGGTAGTGGGGGGTGTTGATGTTGGCGATGTTGTCGGCGGTGGCGCGCTGGCGTGCTGCAAGCCCGTCGAGGGCCGAGCTCAGCGCGGCGGAGCTGACGGAGTCGAACACGGTGCCTCCACAGAAGCGGGCTGCTGAGCAGTCCCGCGAGGGGATGGCCGTGTCCGTGGCCTCTGGGTGAGCGATCCGTCGCTCAGAGGAGTCATCGGCAGACCGGGTGACGTCCTTGAGCCCGAGCGGGTGACGCGTCCAGCGAGGTGTTCAGCGAGGTGTTCAGGAGGTGAGCATGGCCGTGAGGCCCGCCGCCTCGGAGAGCGCTCGCGCGTACGCGCGTCCCGCCTCCACCGGCGATGACGAGGCCTCCCGCGGCGCCGGCGCCGCGGGGCTCGCCTCGGTGGACAGCACGGCGGCCAGCGCCGAGCCGACCGGCCCCTCGAACTGCGTCAGCGCTCCGCGCAGGGAGTCCGGCACGTTGACGGTGGAGAGCAGCTCCTCCACGGACAGGCCCATCGCCTCGGCGGTGCCGGAGAGCAGGCCGGCGGTGTACGCCTCCTGCGAGCGGTCCCCCGCGAGGCGGGACACCGCACCGGCGCGGGCCAGCACGAACGTGAGGGCGGCTCGGCCCTGTCCCCCGCCGGAGCCGGTGGTGGCGCCGACCACGGTGAGGGCCGCCCAGGAGGACAGCGTGCGCCGCCCGACCAGCACGATGGCGTGGCCGACCGAGCTCACCGGCGACAGCGTCGCGACGGCGGAGGAGCTGGCCAGGCGCAGCACGCGGAAGCTCAGCGCGGGGTCGGCCAGCACGAGCCGCTCGATCTCCGCGGTGGGGGTCTCGAGGTCGCTGAGGGCCACGAGGAGCCGCAGCGCGGAGACCCGCGCGGGGTTCATGGAGGTGCTCTCGTGCACCACGGGGCGCTGCACCCAGTAGCCCTGGAAGAGGTCGACGCCCAGTGCGCTGCAGCGCTGGAAGTCCTCCAGGCTCTCCACGCGCTCCACCACGATGAGCGCGGAGCTGTTGTGCTCGCGCACCAGGGAGATCAGCTGCTCGACGTGGTCGAACCTGTTGACGAGCCGGCCGTCGTCGCCGAGGAACACGTCGTCGGCCGGGGGCAGCACCAGCTTGACGAACTGCGCCAGCGGGAGCGTGGGCAGCCGGTGCTCCTCGCCCTCGAAGTCGTCGATGGCCAGGGAGAACCCGCGGTCGCGCAGCCGGTGCACGCCGGCCATGACCTCGTCGTCGACGACGATCTCCTCGGTGATCTCCAGGACGACGTCCTCGAGGCCGGGCGCGAGGGGCAGCTCCCCGACCACGAAGGCGCGGGTGAGGTTGACGAAGAAGCGGGACCCGGTGGACAGGGTCCGGTCGCCGAAGTCGCCGAGGACGGCCGTCAGCACCTGCGAGGTCGCCGCGTCGTGCTCCGCCTGGCTGTGCAGGTTCGCCGCGTCCGCGCCACCGGCGCGGAACAGCAGCTCGTAGCCGACGAGGTTGAGGTCGCGGTCGACGATGGCCTGGCGGCCGACGCGGACCTGGGTGCTGACGGGCACGGGGCTAGACCGCCTTGTCGACGTACACCGGCCGGGGCGCGGTGCCGAGGTCGAGGCGGGCGTGCAGCCTGGTGGAACTGGCCTGCTGGCGGCGGATGGCCAACATCGCCCGCTCGACGCGCGCGGTCATGTCCTGATGGCGAGCCAGCAGAGCGGCGGCGCGGGGCGCGAGCTCGGCGGGCAGCGGCACAGCGGGAGCCTGCCACGTCGGACGGATCTCCGGGAGGACGTCGGTCTGGGCCTGCACCGCCAGAGCGCGCTCGGTCTCGACGACGTCGGCCTCGAGGGCCTCGAGGGCGGCCGCCCAGACGGCGCGCGGGTCGGCGTCCTGGCTGCTCGTCTGCTCGCCGGTCATGCCACTCCCCCGAAGGAGCGGGCGGCCGCCGTCGCCGCGACGGCAGGGGTGGTGGTCACGGCGGGGACGCCGCTGACGGCCTGGCGCCACGCGTCGGCGAGCGGCTCCACCACCGTGCGCAGCTGCGCGGTGAGGTCGGCGTCGCGGGTGACGTTGGCGGTGACCAGCTGCTGCTGGAGCCACGCGTACAGGGACGCCAGGTCGTTGGCGCCGGTCCACGCGTCGCGGTCGAGCGCCCTGTCGAGCTCGGCGACGATGGCCTGCGCGTGCTGGAGCTGGGTGTTGGCGGTCTGCAGGTCGCTCGCGCGCTGGGCGGCCTCGGCCCGGCCGAGGTCGAGGACCAGGCGGTCGGCGAGCAGCACGAGCAGGGTCTGCGGGGAGGCGGCGGCCACGCCGTCGCTGATGAAGCGGGCGCGGCGGGTCTGGAGCGCGTAGGTCATGAGTGGTTCCCTTCCGTCGGCGTCGTCCTGGTGGTCCCTGTCGACGGTCAGTTGTTGTTGTTGCCGCTGAGCTGTCCGAGGGCGGCGGTGACCGCGTTCCCCTGGTCCTTGATCTTGCCGAGCGCCACCTCGAGGGCGGCGTACTGGGAGGTCAGCAGGGTCTGCTTGGCCAGCAGGCGCTGGTCCCAGTCTGAGATGCTGTTGGTGAGGCTGGTGACGTCGCTCTTGTCACCGTTGATCAGGCCCGTGATGGCGCCCGAGACCGGGTCGCTGGCCGTGGCGCCCGCCGCCTTGACCGCGGTGCCGAACGCCTGGAGGACCTTGGCCGCCCGGGCCGGGTCGCTGGCGTAGAGCGCGGAGAACTTCGAGGCGTCGAAGGTGATGTGCCCGTCACGCGTGACAGCCAGTCCCGCGAGGGTCGCGGCGCTCGACCCGACGCTGTCGCTCACGGTGCTCAGCAGGGCGTTGCCCGTGTCGCGCAGCGTGCCGTCGCCCTGGAGGAGACCACCGTTGGTGGCCGACGGGGTGACCCCCTTGCCGACGATCTGGGTGTGGAAGGAGATGTCGTCGAGCACCGCGTTCATGCCGGTCACGAGACTGGTCAGCTGCGAGCTGAGCGCGCCCTGGTTCACAGCCGTCGACACCGTCACCGGTGTGTTGACACCGCCCGCGGTGCTGTTGGTGGTGACGGCGCTGACGGTGACGTTCACGCCCGGCATGAGGTTGGTGAAGGTGTTGGAGTGCGACGTCAGGGTCACGCCGGAGCTGCTGCTGGCCGCCGCGGTGGACCCGACGATCTGGATGGTCGCGTCGCTGCCGCTCTGCAGCGTGGTGAACGAGTCGTTGCTCCCGGAGGTCGGGAGGCCGCTGGTGCTGAACCCGCTCGTCGCGCCGGTGTCCTTGGAGGTGATCTGCAGCTGTGCGCCGCTGCTGCCGTTGACGACGACGGCGCTGTAGCCAGCGCTGCTCGCGCCGGTGGGCTGGCCGCTGAAGGACGCCGCGTTGATGGCGGAGGCGATGTCGGCCGCGCTGCCGCTCGCCGCGGTGATGCTGACGGCGCTGCCGCCCTGCGGGGTGAACGAGAAGGTCAGCGGCCCGCTGCCGGTCCCGGTGGTCGGGGGCGCGGGGATCACCGAGGAGATCTTGCTGGTGGACTGGGCGAGCGCGGTGACGTTGAAGCTGACGGAACCGACGCCGGCCGTGATGTCCGCGGTGGCCGTCACCGAGCTGTTGGTGCTGCTGGCCGCGGCCTTGGTGTACGTGGCCGGGTCGGCGAGCGTCGCGGCGAGGCTGGTGATCGAGGCGGCCTTGGCGTTGATGCCCTGAGCGGCGCTGATCTGGGCGTTGGTGGTGGCCAGCTTGGTCTTGAGGTCTGCCTGCGGCTGCGCGGCGATCTGCATGAGCTGGCTGATGATGCTCTTGGAGTCGATGCCGCTGACAAGGCCGCTGATGGACGTGGTCGAGGAGGACATGGGTCCGCTCTTTCGTCAGGGCCCGGCAGCGGTGGGTGCTCGGGCGGGGCAGGGTCGGTGGGTGGCGCTCAGGAGAGCGGCGCCTGCCGCGCCGGGTGCTGAGCACCCGGCGCGGCAGGCGCGCTGTCAGCGACCACCGGGGCCGGCACCTGGCCGGCCCCGGTCGCCATCAGCCCTGGAGCAGGGACAGCACCGACTGCGGCAGGTTCTTGGCCTGCGACAGCATCGCGGTACCGGCCTGGGCCAGGATCTGCTTGCTGGTGAACTTGACCATCTCGGACGCCATGTCGACGTCCTTGATCGAGCTCATCGACGCCGTGAGGTTCTGGGTCGCGGTGCCCAGGTTGGCGATGGTGTGCTCGAGGCGGTTCTGCACGGCACCGAGGTTCGCCCGGGTGGTGGAGACCTGCTTGATGGCGTTGTCGATCAGGGTGATCGCACCCGACGCACCCGAACCGGTGGTGAAGGTCGGCGTCGCGTTGTCGATCTGCGTCTGCGAGGACGTGGTGGCGCCGGTGTCGGTGAGCGCGTTGCCGCTCGTCGTGGTGAAGCCGGTGATGGCCTGCGTCACCAGGAACTTCAGGTGGCTGGAGTCCGCCGACGTGAACGGCGTGGCGCTCGAGTCGGTGAGGCCGAAGGCGGCACGCGCAGCCTTGTTGAGGGCGTTCAGCGCCTCGGAGGCGGAGACGGTGCCGTCAGCGGTGCCCTTCGTGCCGTCAGCGGCCAGACCGTCAGCGTTGTTCGCGCTGTAGTCCACCGAGCTCAGGTCGAAGGTCTTGCCGCCGAAGCTGATCGTGCCCGTGAGGTGCTGGAACGACGCGGTGCTGAAGCTCGTCCCCGAGAAGTAGTCCTGGGTGGAGCCGGCGGTGCCGTCGGCCTTCGGCGGGGTCGCCGCGTTGAAGGTCAGGTAACCGGCGGCGGACGAGGTGGCGGCGGTGGCAGCGACACCGCCGACGCCGGTGCCCAGGGAGGCGCCGGTGCTGGCGGCGTAGAGGCCCGTGGCCGTCATGTCGACGCCCGAGATGCCCAGGCCCGCGGAACCCATGGACGTGCCGATGTTGACCGAGATGGTCTGGCCCTGGTTCGCGCCCACCTGGAAGGTGGTGCTGAACGAGCCGTCGAGCAGGTTCCGACCGTTGAAGTTCGTGGTCTGGGCGATGCGGTCGAGCTCGGACTTCAGCTGCACGACCTCGGACTGGATGTTGGACTTGGCGTCCGCGTTCATCGAGCCGTTGCTCGCCTGCACCGCCAGGGTGCGCATGCGCTGGAGGATCGAGGTGCTCTCGGAGAGCGAGCCTTCAGCGGTCTGGACGACGTTGATGCCGTCCTGGCTGTTGCGCGTGGCCTGGGTGAGGCCCTGGATCTGGGAGTTGAGGCCCTCGGAGATGGCCAGCCCGGCCGCGTCGTCCGCAGCGCGGTTGATGCGGTAGCCACTGGACAGCTTCTCGAGGCTCTTCGACAGGTCGCTCTGGGTGGACGTGAGGTTCCGGTACGTGTTGAACGCCTGGATGTTGTTGTTGACCGAGATGGCCATGGCTGACTCCTCCGTGACAGGTGGGTGTAGCGGTGATGCCCGTCCGTGGGCGATCACCAGGTCCATCGGCGCCGGCGGAGCGGGCCTGAAGGAAAACGACCCGACTGCTGGAAGACACCCGTTCGGCTCAAGGAGGGCGGCCGAGCGGCCGATCCCCTCTGCGTGACCACCATCCGCACCCTGAGCCCCCGCGAGACCCCGCCCGGGGTCGTCATCGTGCACTGCGGTGCGCTGACCGTCCCCCGGCTCGAGCGACGCCTGCGGGCCGTCGTCGCGACGGTGCCGGACTCCGTGCGCGTCATCGCCACCGTGCTGGCCCCCCAGAAGCTGGGACCCTCGCTCGCGCGGCGCGTGGAGGTCTGCGTCATCGCCGACGGCGGCATGGGACTCATCGAGCGGGAGGTGGCAGGAGCCGCCGACGTCGTGGTGCTCCCCTTCACCTGCCGGGTCGCGGGCGGGTGGTGGTCAGTCGCGCAGCGCAGGATGGGCCAGCAGCAGGACCGGATCGGTGTGCTGCCGCTCGCCGTGGGGTTCGTGTTCTGCTACCCCGCCCCCCTGACCTCGGTGGACGCGCCCCGCGTGGGCTGGCAGCCCCTGGAGGGCGTCACCTCCGTGGTGGCCCGCACGACGCAGCCGCTGCCCACCCTGGCCGCGGTCCTCATCGTCAAGGACGAGGAGCGCCGTCTCCCCCGGTGCCTGGACGCCCTGGTCGACGTGGTCGACGAGGTGGTCGTGTACGACACCGGGAGCTCGGACAGCACCGTCACGATCGCGCGCGCGTCGGGCGCCACGGTGGTCGAGGGCTTCTGGGACGACGACTTCGGCGCCGCCCGCAACCGCGCGCTGGAACACGCCACGAGCGAGTGGGTCCTGTCGGTCGACGCCGACGAGGTCCTCGAGACCGATCGCGACGAGCTCCTCGCGTGGTTGGCCTCGGTGGAGGAGGACCTGTGCCTCGTGCGCCTGGAGTCGACCACCACCGAGGGCGCCGCCCACGGCCACGAGAGCCGGCTCTCGCGCCTCTTCCGCCGCGAGAAGACGACGTGGGCCAACGCGCTGCACGAGCAGCCGGTCGCCAAGGGCGGTGGCGCCCTGCGCATGTGCCAGTCGATCCCCCCGCTGCGCCTCCTCCACTCCGGCTACACCATCGGCCACGAGAAGGTGGGCGAGAAGGCCGAGCGCAACCTGCGCATCAGCCGACGCGCCTTCGAGGCGGTCCCCACCGAGAGCCCTGCCTGGCCCCAGGTCGCCGTCGACTACGCGCGCTCGCTGGCGCTCGCCGGCCGCGCCGAGGAGGTCCTGAGCACCACCGACCAGCTGGCGGACCGGGAGATGGAACGACCGCTGGTCGTCCAGGTCGCCCGCAGCGTGGTCCCGCTCCTGCTCAGCCCCGACCGTGCCGCCCGCGCCGCTCACTGGGTGGACCGCGCCGCTGCGGCGGGTGAGTCCCCCGGCCTGGTGTCGCTGTGGCGCGCCCAGGTCCAGGGGGTCCGCGGTGACATCACCGGGGGCGTCGCAGCGCTCGAGCACCTCGTCTCGCAGCCACCGGTGGAGACCGGCTTCGACCTGTGGGGGAAGGAGTTCGACGCCGTGTCGGCCACGAGCGCCCTCGCGCGCGCCTACGACGCGACGGGACGCAGCGCTGCGGCCGCGGACCTGCTGACGACCATGATGCAGGACGAGCCCGACCGCGTTCCCGTCGAGCAGCTGCTGCTGACGGCGCAGCGAGCGGGCAGGCGCCTGGAGGACCTGGCGCTGCTCGCCCCCGACGCCCTGGTCCGGCGCTCCCTCCTGGAGACGACCGTGGTCGCCCCCGCCCTCGCGCTGGCCTGGTACCGGGCGCTCCACGCGGCCCGGCCCCTCGACGAGCGCGTGCTCGCCGTGGGCAGCGCGGCGGCTGCGCGCACGAGCGTCGAGGCAGCGCTCGAGTGGTCCGTCCTGTCCCGCGAGGCCGGGCTGGGCGAGGGGATCTGCGCCCTGCGCTGGCTCGCGGAGGGCGAGGTCGCGCACCCTCGGACCAGGGCGCTCGCCTGGGCGGTCCTGGTGCACGGCTTCGGCCAGGCGGTCGACGGGCCGCTGCTGGAGGAGGCCGTCGACCGGCTGTCCGGCGATGACGCGGCCGAGGTGCTCGACACCCTCCGGCGGCTGCTGCCGGAGGTCGCCTCGCTGCGACCGCACCGGCCGTCGCTGGACCACGTCGGCTGAGGGCTCAAGGTCGTCACCCGATCGGCCGATCCACTCCTCGTGACCGAACGACGTCCAGCGAAGGTCAACCTGTGCCTGGCGCACGTGCCCGGCAACCCGTTCACGCTCGGGCTGCTGGACCCCCTGCACCAGGTCGGGGAGGCGCTGACCGCCGTCGGCGTCGACGTGACGATGGGCCGCAACCGGCTGCAGCGCGGGGTGCCCAACTGGGTGTTCGGTGGCTTCCGCGGCTTCGACCCCGACCTCGCGCGCAGCTACGAGTGCGTCATCGTCAACCTCGAGCAGCTCGGTGCTGGCGGCGGGGCCACCGGGACCGACTACCAGCGGCTGCTCGTGGAGAACGCGGTGGTGGACTACCACCCGGACAACCCGGCCGCCTACGGCAAGACCCTCGACGAGGTCCCGCTGCTCGCCTTCGGGCACTCCCCCCGCCTGGCGACGTCCCCTCCGCTCCCTCTGCAGGAGCGGCCCATCGACCTGCTCTTCCTGGGGCTCCCCGGGCCGCGTCGGAACGCCGTGCTCGACCGCGTGCGCGCCACCGGGGTGGAGGTGTTCGTCCCCGACGGACCGGTCTTCGGCCCCGAGCGCGACGAGCTGGTCCGCAGCGCCAAGGCCGTGCTCAACGTGGCGGCCTACGACCTCAACCGCTTCGAGCAGGTGCGTGCGTCCCTGTGCCTGTCCCTCGGGACCCCGGTGGTCAGCGAGAGGCGCGAGCTCGCCTCTGACGGCGAGAAGGCCTTCGAGGACCACGTCTCGTGGTTCGACCTCGCCGATCTCGAGGCGTACTTCACCGGGACGTTCCTGACGGGGTCCTGGCTCGCCGCGGCGCAGGAGCAGGTCTCGAGCTTCACCGGGGTGTCGATGGTCCCGAGCCTCGAGCGGGCCCTCTCGGTCCTCTCGGGGAGGCCCCAGCGCGCGCTCGAGGCCCCTCCTGCCTCCGAGCGGGTCACCATCGGCATGGGTACCGGCTACCGAGCTGGTTGGCTGAACGTCTCGACGTCGTCCTCGCACATGCCCGACGTCCAGGTCTCCAGCTGGTCGCAGCTGCGCTCGGGACTGCACCTCGACACCGCCGCCCACGGCGCCGTCACGACCGGGAGCGCCCGGGAGGTCCTCGTCGCGCCCGGTCCCGAGGGCCTGCTGCTCGACCACCTGCACGCCGCACTGGACCTGCTCGCCGACGGACAGCTCGCCCGGATCGAGGTGCCCCTGGGCGACAGCGTCGCGGCCGCGGAGGTCCACATGAAGCGGTTCTGGGCTCACGGCGTGGCGAGGAGCCGGTTCGAGTTCGTGGAGGCGCACCCTGTCGACATGAACGGCGAGCCCTGCGGGGAGGACTCGGCCATGCACCTGCGCGTGGTGCTCCGCAAGGTTCCCTGCACCAGCGCGCAGACCACGTCCTCGAGGACGTTCCTCGACGACCTCGGCGGACTGCTCCCGAGCGCGCCACCACCGCTGCGCCTCGAGACCTCGGAGGACGACCCCCGATGACGACGACGGCCGACACCCTGGCGCCTCGCGTGACGATCGTCATCCCTGTCCACAACCAGGTGGCGTTCACCCTGCTCTGCCTCCAGAGCATCGAAGAGGCCCAAGCGCGCAACACCACGACCTTCGAGGTCGTCGTCGTCGACAACGCCTCGACGGACGGCACGCGCGAGCTCCTCGACTCGCTCTCGGGGGACGTCCGCACCGTCCGCAACGAGGAGAACCGCGGGTTCGGCGACGCGTGCAACCAGGGGGCGGAGGTCGCCCGCGGCGAGTTCGTGCTGTTCCTCAACAACGACACGGCCGTCACCGGCGACTGGCTCGACGTGCTCGTCGCCGCGATGGACGAGGACGCCCGCCGCGGTGCCGTCCAGCCGAAGCTCCTGTACCCCGACGGCCGCGTCAACGACGCCGGTGGTCTGGTGTTCCGCGACGGCGTGGCCGTGGTCTACGGCAAGGGCCACCTCCACCCGAGCGCACCGGAGCTGGACGTCAGGCGAGCCCCCGACTACGCCTCCGGGGCGTGCCTGCTCGTCCGTTCGACCGCGTTCCGCGAGATCGGCGGCTTCGACCACCGCTACGCGCCCGCCTACTACGAGGACACCGACCTGTCCTTCGCGCTCCGCGCCGCGGGGTGGACGGTGCTGTACGAGCCGGCGGCCGTGGTCATCCACGTCGAGGGCGCCACCGCCGGGACGGACACGACCGCGGGCTTCAAGGCCCACATGCCGCGCAACCAGCGCCTCTTCGCCGAGAAGTGGGCCGACGAGCTCCGCCACCGCCCCGCCTTCACCCCGGAGGCCATCGACGCGTGGGCCCACCGACCGCAGGCGGGGTGGGGACCGGGAGAGTCCGCGGAGGCCACGACCGAGGGGCTCCGCGTGCTGGTGCTGGATCCCTTCCCGCCGATGTACGACCGCGCCAGCGGCAGCCTGCGGACCCTCGAGATCGAGAAGGCCCTCCGAGCCCTCGGGCACGCCGTGGTGCACGAGGCCACCGGGGCGGCCCCCGAGCGCGCGCGCTACTCCCGTCACCTCTCGCGCTGGGGCATCAGGCTCCACGGAGAGGACCCTGCGGCCCCCGGGCCACCGCTCAACGGCTCGACGCTGCACCGCCCCCTGCACCCCGAGGACGGGTACGACTGCGTGGTCGTCGGCCCCTGGCAGACGGCAGAGCACCTGCTGCCGCGCATCCGCCAGCACTTCCCGAGCGCTGCGGTCGTCGTCGACTCCTGCGACCTGCACTTCGTGAGAGAGGCACGGGGCGCGACCTTCCCTCCGGAGGAGCTCGTGCAGCGACGCGAGAGGGAGCTCGCGGTCTACGCGGCCGCTGACCACGTGCTCGTCGTCAGCGACGTGGAGCGCGAGCTCCTCCGCAGCCTGCTCCCCGGCGTCTCCGTCTCCGTGGTCGGCAACGCCCACAGCGCGGTCGACGCTCCGCCCCCCGCGCAGGGCCGCAGCGGTGTCCTCTTCGTGGGCAACGCCAACCACCCGCCGAACGTGGACGGGGCCCGCTGGCTCGTCGAGGAGGTGTGGCCGCGGGTGCGGGCACACCGACCGGACGTCGAGCTGGCCATCGTCGGCAACGACCCGCTGGGCGCCTTCAGGGCCTTCGCCCAGGAGTCCGTGATCGTCACCGGCTGGGTCCCCACCACCCGCCCCTTCCTCGACGCCGCTCGCGCGTCCGTGGCCCCGCTGCTCTCGGGTGCGGGGGTCAAGGGCAAGGTCGGCGAAGCGCTCGCTGCCGGCCTGCCGGTCGTGGCGACCAGCATCGGCGCTGAGGGTCTGGGCCTGACCGACGGCGTGGACGTCGCCGTCGCCGACGGTGCGGCGGCCTTCGCGGAGCGCGTCCTGCGGCTCCTGGACGACGACGACGCCTGGTCGGCGCAGAGCGCCGCCGGCCTCCACCGCTCGCGTGAGGCGCTCGGTCCGGACCGGCTCACGACGGACGTGCGCACTGCTCTCGAAGCGGCGGCCACGGCCCACGCGAAGAGACCGCGGCCGGTGGTGTTCCTCGTCGACTCGGACGAGAGGACCGTGGACGAGGTCCTGCGCCTCGAGCTGTCGCAGAGGTCTGGCGCTGTGCTGCACGGGCGCGTGACGAGGCACTCGCCCCAGACAGGTGTCATCCCGCTCTTCCGCGGCCCGCAGACCTCCCGGGCAGTGGGGGATGACGCAGTGGCCGAGGCCCTGGGGCAGCTGGTCCGGCAGCACGCCGTCGACGTGGTGGTCTTCGCGGGACTCGGCACCCCTGACCACCTCAACGCACACCTCGTCGAGACCGCCCAGCAGTGCGGTGCTGTCGCCGTCGTCACCGTCGACCACGACGACACCGTGCCGTGGTCGTCGCCTGGTGGCGGCGCAGGTGCTGAGGGCACCGACGGTGACCTCGTGGACCAGCTGCTGCTCCGGAGCGCATCGCGCGCCCTGGGCCGTGCGGACGTCCTGGTCCTGCCGTCGGCAGCGACGCAGCTGGCGCAGCAGGAGCTCACGGGTGCGAGGGCACGCCTCGCCTGCGGACCCCTGGTGC
The DNA here is from genome assembly GCF_014270065.1 of Quadrisphaera sp. RL12-1S. NCBI lineage: Bacteria > Bacillati > Actinomycetota > Actinomycetes > Kineosporiales > Kineosporiaceae > Quadrisphaera > Quadrisphaera oryzae. The sequence continues at coordinate 73,357 of NZ_JACNME010000014.1, forward strand.
AGTGGTGGCCCGCCGTCCTCGACGTCCTGGGAGACCTCACCCCCCCTCCTGCGCCCAGCGAGGTGGGTGGGCCTGAGATCAGCGTGGTCATCAGCACGTTCGACCGCCCGGACGCCTTGGCTCGGGCGCTCGAGGGGTTCTGCCGGCAGACCTTGCCGAGCGAGCGCTTCGAGGTGGTCGTCGTGGACGACGCTTCGAGCGTCCCAGCAGCTCCCGTGGCCGAACGCTTCACCGATCGCCTCTCCATCCGGTGCGTGCGCCGGGAGCTGAACGGGGGCGTGGGCCCAGCACGAGCCACCGGTGTGGAACTCGCTCGCGGGGCGGTGGTGCTGTGCTTCGACGACGATCTCGAACCACGGCCGCGGCTGCTCGCTGAGCACCTTCGCTCTCACCGGGCCAACCCGGCCGTGCACGACGTCGTCCTCGGGTTCCTCGGCGCCGGCCGCGGACTGACGACCAGCAACGTGACGTACGCCGTCACCCAGACCCTGCAGACCTACACCGGCTACAGAGACCTCACGGACGGTCAGTCGCTGCCGTGGCACTACGCCTGGGGAGGATGCTCGTCGTACAAGACCGAGCTGCTGCGCCAGCACGGGCTGAGGATGCCGTGGATGGAGGACATGGAGCTCGCTTGGCGTCTCCGAGACCACGGCCTGCGCGTGGTCTTCAACCGCCATGCGGCCATGGTCTTCGACGACGAGATGACGATCGAGGGCTTCTGTGCGCGCAGCGCCAAGCACGGTCGGGCTCAGGTGGCCATCTCGACCCTCCACGACGCGCAAGAGCTGGTCCGGCACTTCGGGCTCGACGACCTGCAGGCCCGACATGACGCCATGGACGACGCACGTCTCCAGAAGTCGCTCAGCACGGCCGAAGCGCTGGTCGGAATTCCGCGCACGGTCCTGCGTGCCTCACCGGTGCGAGGTGGGGCCGGGTCCGGGCGGTCTGGAGCAGATGTGCTCGACGAAGCACTGGGGGTCGTCTTCGAGCAAGCGCGCCTCGCCGCCGCCGTCGGCGCACTCAGAGGTGCTGGAGGGCGCTGACACCGCCCCCCCGTCGCTCCACCCGACCTGACTCCTGGATCCATCCGGCCACTGCCCGTGCTTCAGCCTCGTTCAGGAGCACTCCGCGCGCGCTGCCGCTCCTCACCGGCATCAGCGAGAGGTCATCGATCTTCTCGATGACGACGTCCCCGGCGTCATCGAGGTCGATGCCGCGCGCTGCAGCGGTGAACCGCTCGAAGGTCTCCTGCTCGGAGCGCCCGAGGGTCGGTAGGACCCAGCGCACGGGGCTCTCCGCCCGGGTGTGGCGCCGCCAGGCGGCGACCACGGTCCGTGCCGCCGGCCCCTCGGGTTCAGCCAGGTCGAGGTAGAGGCTGTTCGTAGCGGCCGGCACCCCGTCCCACGACGCGATCCCGGACGACATCGACCGCCAGGCGGTGACCGCCTCGTCCAGTGCGGCCGAGGGGCGCCTCAGCTCGAGCTGGGCCCAGCTGCCGTTGCCGATCGCTGCTGAGAGCGCGGTCCCGGCGGGCTCGTGGCGACCGACCAGAGCTCGCGCCCCGCTCGTCTCACCGAGGGCTGCAAGGGTGATCGCCAGGTTCACCACGCCGGCCTCAGACACGTGCTCCCCGACGGCGCGCTCGTAGAAGTGCCGCGCTAGAACGAGGTCCTCGCCGACGACCGCGTTGCCGAGGTGGATGAAGGCGTCGGAGCGCAGCACCGGGCTCCCCCGTTCGGCGATCTCGGGGAAGAAGTCGAGGAGATCGCGTCGGCTCAGCTCGTTCCTGCGCGCGCGGTGGCCGTCGCGCCACGTCCGGTCGCGACCCGCCGAGGTCGTCGACAGAGAGGTGTCGTGGCGCCGGTAGCGCACCAGGCGCTGCGGGAGGAAGCGGAACCGGGCCCTGCCCGCAGCCTTGAGCCAGAACTGGTAGTCGCAGGTCAGCCCGTCCTCCATGCCGCCCAGCGCCTCGAACGTCGTGCGGCGCACCGTCACGGACGGGTGCCCTATGAGGCAGACGGGCGTGAGGTCGCGGAGGAGGGAGGCTTCGTCGTACCCCACCGGAAGGTGGAACTCCTGGCCCACGACGGCACCACTGCTGTCGATGGTGAGCGCGGCGGTGTGGACCACGTCGAGCCGCGGGTCCCTCACGAAGGCCTCGAGCTGCTCGATGAGCCTGGAGGGCTCGTTGACGTCGTCACCGCCGAGGAAGGCGAGGTAGTCCCCGCGTGCTCGCCGGGCCGCGGCGTTCCAGACGAGGTCCATGCGGCCCGAGCCTCCGACGTTGCGCTGGTGCACCACGCGGATCCGCGGGTCACGAGCGGCGTAGTCGTCGAGGATACCGGCGGTGCCGTCCGAGGAGCCGTCGTCGACAGCGATGACCTCCCAGTCCTCGAAGGTCTGGGCGATGCATGAGTCCAGCGCAGCAGCCGCGAAGGCCCGCGAGTCGTGGAAGGCGATGAGGAAGCTGACGAGGGGGCCCCTGGCCCTGGAGGTGGTGGCCCGGGTCGACGCGCCGGGCACCTCCGGAGCACCGAGGCTCGGTCCAGCCGCCGGGTCTCGCCGCTCGGGCCCGGCGGTGGCGACCAGCTCTCCCTCGATCCGAGCCACGATCCTCTCCGGCGCGCACAACGTCACGCGGTGCGCGTCGACCAGCTGCTGGAGGATCTCGCGGGGCAGGTCGTCGGCGACGACGACCTCCTCAGGATCGCAAGCGCTGACCAGCCAGCTCACCACATCAGACGGAGCGCGACTGATGCACGAGTCAGTGGCAGCGACGGGGTCGAACCCGATGAAGCGGCGACCGAGCACAGCGGTGGAGCTGCTGATGGCCCTCCCCAGGGGTGCGTGGATCCCCTCCGCGCCCTCTGCGAGGACGAGGACCAGGCCACGACCACTCGTGCGCATGCGTCGCTCCTCCGACTCGTCCGCCCGCACTGGGGCGGACACGCGTCGTCGCACGACGCCCCGGCCCATGGTCAGCCATGACGCGCAGCTCTCCCGGGAGGCTCTCGCACGGGCGTGTCACGCGCAGGACTGCCACGACACGAGCCCGCTTCGAGCAACGCAGCTCCTCGTAGCTCGCGGTGTGCGACGGTGACCCCATGAGCTCGACCGGGTCGCGCGCCCGGCGGGTGGTGGTGGCCGGCAGCCACTCACCGGCCGTCGCCGCGCTCAACATGGTCCTCGAGCGCGTACCGGCTGAGGACGTCCTCGTGATCGCGCCCGCGGGCGGACGCACGCACAGCTGGCACGATTCGCTGGAGACCGCCGCCGTGTTCCGGGGGGTCCGCGCAACGGCTCCCGAGGACGTGAACAGCCCCCGCGTGGTCGAGGCCCTGGCCGAACATGAGCCCGACCTCGTGCTCAGCGTCTACTACAACCAGATATTCGGCAGGGAGTTCCTCAGCGTCGCACGAGGTCGTGTCGTCAACCTGCACCCGTCGCTGCTCCCGCGCCACCGCGGGACCGCACCTCTGATCTGGGCCATCGCCGAAGGGGACCTCAAGACCGGCGTCACGCTCCACCACGTCGACACCGGGGTCGACACCGGAGCGGTCATCCGGCAGGCGTCCATCCCCATACACCTGGACGACACCGGGTTCGACCTGCACCAGAAGGTCAGCCGGCTGGCCTCGGGGATGCTCGCCGCGTTCCTCAGGGACTTCTTCGAGCACGGCACGGTGCCCGAAGGTCGACCGCAGAGCGGGGTCCCGTCCCTCCACCGGCGCAGAGACGCGCACCTGAACCACCTCGACTGGAGCGAGAGCTCCGACCGACTCCGGAACGTCGTCCGCGCCCTGAGCCATCCCCTCGACGGCGCCCACACCTACGCGGAGGAGCGCAGGATCGGCATCGAGCGGCTCCGTCCTGTGGAGCACCACCACGACCTCACGAGCAAGCGGCCAGGCGTCGTCGAGACACCCCCTGGAGCAGCTCCGCTGGTGTGGTGCTCCACCGGCCTCCTGAGGGTGGATCTCTGGCGCGCTGATGACGGCTCCGTGCGCCCGGGCGCCGAGCTGGCCCTCTCCCTCCGCGAAGGCACGGCACTGTCGTGACCTACTCACCTCCGCCCGTCATCTTCGGGCAGCCGTACTTCGACGAGGACGAGGCGACGCTGCTGCTGTCGACGCTGCGCAGCGGGTGGATCGGCCAGGGACCGCTGGTGAGCGACTTCGAGAGGCGCCTCGCCGAGTACACCGGAGCCCCGCACGTCGTAGCCGTGAGCTCGTGCACAGCCGCCCTGCACCTGTCGCTGGTGGGCATGGGCGTCGGGCCTGGTGACGAGGTCATCACCACCGCCATGACCTTCGTGGCGACGGTGAACGCGATCGAGCACGCCGGAGCCACGCCGGTGCTGGTGGACATCGATCCGGAGACGCTCAACATCTCCCTCGACGCAGTGCTCGAGGCCATCACCCCGCGGACCAGAGCGGTCGTCCCGGTGCACTTCGGCGGCCGGGCGGTGGACACGCTGGCCATCGACGCGCTCGCGCAGGAGCACGACCTCTTCGTCGTGGAGGACGCGGCTCATGCGCTGGGCGGAGTGGTGCGGGGCCGGCGGGTCGGTGGCCACGCACGCGAGCGGGTGGCCACCTGCTACAGCTTCTACCCGAACAAGAACCTGGCGAGCGCCGAAGGCGGAGCCATCGCTCTCGCCGACCCGCACCTGGCCTCCAGGCTCCGCTCCCTGCGCCTCCACGGCCTCGAGGAAGACGCCTGGGGCCGGTACAGGTCTCAGGTCTACCGGCCCTCCATGGCGACCTACCCAGGGTTCAAGGCCAACTTCACCGACCTCCAGGCCTCCATAGCCCTCGGCCAGCTCGACAAGCTCGAGGGCTTCCTCGCTGCCCGTGAGCACCTCGCGGACATCTACGACGAGAGGCTCGCCGACGTCGCCGGCGTCGAGCTGGTGCCCCGAGGTGAGCCCTCGCTCGAGTGGCGACATGCGCTGCACCTCTACCAGGTCCGGATCACCGGGGGCGCCCCCAGACGAGACGCGGTGCTCGACAAGATGCGCGCCGACCAGATCGGGGCAGCTGTCCACTACGTCCCTGTGCACCGTCACCCCTACTACGCCGGGCGGCTCGATGCCGTGCTCCCGGTGACTGACGAGGTGGCGGACTCCCTGCTGACCCTGCCCCTGCACCTGCACATGAGCCGCAGCACTGTTCTGCGCGTCGTGGGGTCCCTGCGTCGGGCGATGGCGGAGACCTGAGGATGACGGCCGCCAGGTCCCGACCGGGCGATCAGCACTCCGGTCGCGCTCAGCTCGGCCAGAGAGACCGAACGTCCTGGTCCGGCCTCGGCTGGATGCCGAGGCTGATCCAGTTCCGCCGCAGCGTGTCCTCCGTGTTCATCGACCTGTCGGCCATGAAGGGCCTGGGTCCGACCACCACCTGCCCGGGCTTCTCGCCCAACCAGGCGGCCCACCAGCTGTAGGTGCTGTTGGCGATGATGTGGTGGTCGCACTCCGCCATGAGGAACATGTCCTCGACAGGGGGGGTGCTGGGCGTGGGCCACATCACCGTCCGACGCTCCCCGCCGAGGTGCTCGGCGGACCACGCCGCATCGTTGGAGAAGACGAAGTACCAGGGGTTCTCGACGAGTCTCTCCACGAGCAGAACGGCGTTCGCGTAGTACTCCGGCGAGCACACGCCGTGGGCGGCGAGCGTGTGCGCCTCCTGGACGTAGTCCCCACGACGCACGTGCAGCGCGACGGGTGAGTACCCTTCCGCCCTCTTCGCCCTGATGGCCTCGTTCGCCTCGACCGCGTAAGCGTCCGGCGTGCTGACGCGCTTGAAATCGCTGCGGATGACGTCGGCCACGTCGAAGAAGTAGTCCTCGCTCGTGTAGTTGCCCACCATGAGCACCTCCGCGACCGGCAGGTGCAGGACTGCTCGGTCGACGTGGAGGTGACGAGGACGCACAGTCGTGACGAACTCGTTCGACGGGCCGCAGATCTCGTCGGCCTGCTCCGGCGTCAGCATCACCGCCTCGACGTCGAGGTGGTGGAGCTCCGGAGACCACTTCTTGTACGTGCGGTAGTTCCGAGGGTCTATGAGCACCTGCGCGCCGTGCTGCAGAGCGAGTCTGCGAGCCGCGGCGTACCCGAACATCTGACTGGCGAGACCGCCCTCGATCTGAGCGATAGTCATGCGTAGAGGGTCGTCACAGGGCGCCATCCACTTGAGGTCGTCGGCGACCACCCCAGCGCGCCCGGCTACAGCACCGACCCATGAGGGAGAGGACACGAACGGCTCAAGGAGTCCACCCGAACGGCCGATGCTCGGAGCGGACCGGCGGAGACGCTGTCGGGCAGATCTCGGGGAGGCACCAGTGGAGGCTCGGCCAGGAGAGGTGGGCGCTGCGCCACTCGTCAGTCCCGTCCGCGGCCGCCGGCCGGCCGTGGCACCACCCCGACGACGAGTGCTGCTCACCGGAGGCGCCGGTCTCCTCGGCAGCGCGGTCCGGGCAGCTGCCGCCGCAGCTGGTCCGGCGCTGGACCTCCAGGTCGCCACCCGTGCGCACGCCGATCTCACAGACCCGGTCGCGACCCGTGCCCTGCTGTCCAGGACCCAGCCCGACGTCATCGTGCACTGCGCAGCTCGCGTCGGCGGGATCAAGGCCAACGCTGCGGACCAGACCGGGTTCCTCCTCGACAACCTGGCGATCGACACCTCGCTCTTCCGGGCAGCGCTCGACGCCGGCGTCGAGCGGCTGGTCTACCTGGGCAGCTCGTGCACGTACCCGCGCGACCACCGGCAGCCGCTCGTCGAGAGCGACCTGCTGCAGGCTCCGCTCGAGCCGACCAACGAGGGTTACGCCCTGGCCAAGCTCGCGGGTACCCGTTTGTGCGCGTTCGCCTCCGCCCAGCACGGCGTCGCGTACCGCGCCTTCGTGGCCTCCAACCTCTACGGCCCGGGGGACGACTTCTCAGCCGACCGAGCACACCTGGTGGCTGCAGCCATCGCCAAGGTGCACGCCGCCAAGACCGCAGGTTCTCCGACGGTGACGATCTGGGGTGACGGCACGGCCCGCCGTGAGTTCACCTACGCCGGTGATGTGGCGAGCTGGATCATCCAGAGCCTGCCCCATCTCGAGTCGCTCCCGCCCGTCCTCAACATCGGCGCGGGGGTCGACCACTCGGTCACCGAGTACTACGAAGCGGCACGAGCTGTCGTGGGCTACCAGGGCGAGTTCGTCTACGACACCAGCATGCCCAAGGGCATGCACCAGAAGCTCATGGACAGCTCCAAGGCCCGCGCGCTCGGGTGGGCCCCTGCGACGACCCTGGAGGACGGTGTGCGCGCGACCTACGAGAGCCACCTCGATGCGCTGGTGGCGGCGTGAGCACCGACGTCCGGGTCCCCGCTCCGCGCAAGGCGCGCCCGCCGCAGGTCGAGCAGCAGGGACTCCCCCTCGCCACGAGCACCTGGGACCACCGCGAGCTGCAGGCGCTGCAGGACGTCATCGCCTCGGGGCAGTTCACGATGGGTGCCCACGTGCAAGCCTTCGAGCGCGCCTTCGCTGAGGCCTTCGGCGCCCGACACGCCGTCATGGTGAACTCCGGGAGCAGCGCCAACCTCCTCATGGTGGCTGCCGCCGTCCTCGACGACCGGACGGACCTCAACCCCGGTGACGAGGTCCTCGTCACCGCGGTCTCCTGGGCGACGACCTACTACCCGCTCACGCAGTACGGCCTGCGTCCCGTGCTGGTCGACGTCGATCCGCACACGCTGAACATCGACCTCGAAGCCGCTCGCGCTCGCTGCACGGACCGCACGAGAGCGATCCTCGCCGTCAACCTCCTCGGCAACCCCAACCGCTTCGACGAGCTGCAGCGGCTCGCGGATGAGAAGGGGTTGGTGGTCCTGGAGGACAACTGCGAGTCGATGGGCGCCACGTTCGCGGACCGCAGCGCAGGCACCTTCGGCCTCATGGGGACCTTCAGCACGTTCTTCTCCCACCACATCTCCACGATGGAAGGCGGGGTCGTCGTCACCGATGACGAGCACCTGGCCGACATGCTCCTGTCGCTGCGCTCTCACGGCTGGACGCGCAACCTCCCCCGAGGCAGCGCCCTCCGCCCTGCCGGCTCGGAGGGGTTCCACGACCTCTTCCAGTTCGTGCTGCCGGGCTACAACGTGCGGCCGCTGGAGATGTCCGGAGCTGTCGGGCTCCACCAGCTCGAGAAGCTGCCCGCCATGGTCGCCGCTCGCCGGGCCAACGCGGACACCTTCCGGGAGCTCATGTCCGGCGTTCCCGGCGTGCGCATCCAGAAGGAGGTCGGCGAGAGCAGCTGGTTCGGGTTCTCCTGCGTCCTGGTCGACCACCTCGCGGGGCGTCGTCATGAGGTCGTCTCAGCCCTCAGTGCCGCGGGCATCCAGACACGTCCGGTCGTGGCAGGGAACTTCGCGCGCAACCCCGTCATGCGGCACCTGAACGCGGATGCCTGCGGAAGTCTCGTCCACGCTGACGAGGTCCACGACAACGGCTTCTACGTCGGAAACCACCACTACTTCGTGGGCGACGCGCTCAGGCACCTCGCCCGGGTGGTCCACAGCGTCCGCTGATCTCCTCCAGCAGGGCACCACGGCCGCCGGGCCTGGAGACCTGCCCCTCGATCCACCGCGTGGTGGACTCGGGGACGGTCGAGGCTGTTGAGCGTGGTCGGCAGGGTCGATGACCCCGATGGGCGTGCCGTGGCAGCCGGCCTACCTGGCCCTTCCCCTCGCGTGCTGCTCGTAGGGGCCGCACCGTGTCAGCGGCGGGGCAGGCCCTTGGTCGGAGCGGCCAGCCCGACGACGCTGGCGAAGCGGACCCAGTGAACCGCCCCGCCTCCGCCGGAGGCTCCGGTGTGCCCCGGGTCGTCCTCCTCGATGCTGGCGGTCTGACGGTGGTGCTCCTCCTCGGGCTCAGCCGGCGGGGTGCACCCGCAGGCGCTCGCACGGCCGCCCCCGCGGCGGGCCACCGCACTCGCCAGAGCGTCCACCGCCAGGCGTGACCTCATCCGCCAGTGACTGGAGCAGCCCACGACGCGCTCGGAGCGCACGCCCTCGCCGGCACTGCCGCTCCTCACATCGAGCGTCGCGACGATCGCTGAGATCCACGCGGTGGCGTGCTCGGTACTGGTGGGCGGGTCCGCCCGGGCTCGTCGCCACCGGTCGCGGAAAGCCCACTGCACACCGACCACCAGCGGTTGCCAGTGCAGGTGCGCCGCACCGTGCGCTCACAGCGGTCGTGGCCGACCTCGCGGACCTCATCGGCGAGCAACCGGTAGCCGCACTCGGGGTCGGCGTGGTGAGCCTCGAAGGCGGCACCGGTCAGGTAGGCCCGCTCGACCTCGCGGGTGGTGATGGCAGTGGCCAGCCATCGGCAGTCGGGCTGGTGGGTGAGCTCGAGGACCCGGCACCTCACCGCCACGGGGATCCCGGGGACGACGAGCTCTCTCACGAGCGCGCAGAGGACCTTCCCGGCGGGTTCGCCTGGGACAGGTAGGCCGCAGCGCGTCGCAGCACCTCGTCCTCCTGATCCACCAGGCGGTTGCGCCGGCGCAGCCCGGCGGCTTCGAGGGTGGGGACTCGGGCGCAGTGGTGATCCTTCCGGCGACGCCGCAGAGCGTCACAGATCTGCTGTCACCTGTTCGTGCAGCAGTCCCTCACCTCCGCCTGGACCAGCAGCACCGCCCAGGTGCGCGGGACCACGAGACCCGCATCGACACGATGCGTGGCGATGGCCCTGTCGCGATGCTGACGTGGTTCCTGGCCCGCCGACGGTAGTTCTCGGACGCGCCCTCAGACGAGGAGCTCAGCCGGCAGCTGCGACGCGAGGAAGTCGGGCCGGTGGGCGCGCAGCCACTGCAGGCCCGCCTGGAGCATGTCGTCGTCGGTGCGCCCCTGGGCGGACGCCCGCTGGCCGACGTGGTGGACGTAGGAGCGGCTGATGAAGTGGCGGTGGCCCGTGCGCGTCAGGTCCCAGCTGATGAGGTCGTCGGCGAACCAGTTGGTCGCGGGGAAGCCACCCACCCCGTCGAAGACCGCCTTCTCCACCCAGGCGAGCACGGGGACCACCATCGGGACCTCGTGGATCTCCGCCTCGCTCGAGAACTGGACCGACCCGAGCTGCCCCTCGTTGGCGTACCGGACGTTCTGAGGACCCTTGGCGAAGTTCGTGCGCGCCCCGACGAAGCCCAGGCTGATGGCGGGCACCTGGGCTCGCAGGAGCGCCACGTCCTCCAGCAGCCTCGTGACGGAGTCGGGGTGCAGCACGCAGTCGTCTCCGAGGATGAGCAGCTCGTCACCTCCGGCCTGCTCGGCGCACCAGTTCCACGCCTCGCTGCCGGTCGTGATCCCTGGGGGCTGTCGCAGCAGCCTCATGGCCGGGTTCGCCGGGAGGTCACGGGGTTCTTCAGCGCCGGCCCAGCCGACGATGACCTCCACGCCCGGGGCGTAGGCCTTCACGGAGGCCAGCGCGACGCGCAGGTCGTCCCAGGCCGTCTGCTCCTGTCCGGGCGCCGTCCGGCGGGCGGTGGGCAGGAGGATGCTCAACACGATGGGCCTCGCAGGGTCGTCGGAAGGACCGCAGGACAGCTCGGGGCACGAACCCCTCACGAGGTTCATCGGCCAGATGGGTGACGGAGTTGAGCCGCCTCCGCCCGTGGACCTCGTCGGGGCGTCATCGTGCGTTCGGGTGACACCGCTGATCGATCGCTCAGCAGATGCCGATGACTGGTCCGTGACCACCAGCAGGAGGCTGGAGGCCGGGGACCACGGAGGGATCCCATGATCACAGGCGTGACCGCGGTCGCTCCCAGCGGCGACGGAGGACCTGTCCGCACTGCCGTGAGCACTGCGGCGTCGAGCCGCAGCACCGCTGCAGACGAGACGGGCGCCACCGCATCGCCAGCCGCCGTCCAGAGGCCTGAGAGCAGCTCGGCCGGCTCTCAGACCCGGAGCAGCGACGACGGCGACTCCGGCGACCGCTCTGCCACGGGCACCTACCTGGCGAGCCTGCTCGCCGCCCAGATCACCGGACGCCCTCCCGCGGAGGGCCGGCCGGTGAAGATCACCCCGGAGCGGCTGGCCAGCCTCATCACCTACCTCGAGGCGACCGTCGCCTCCACCCAGGCCGCACGCTCTCCCGAGGAGCACGCGGTCGACGTGAAGAGCTGAGCCACGTCCGCAGCACCGCACGAAGACCCCCGCGCCAGGTGCGCGGGGGTCTTCGTCACGTGGGGCCCCGCCGCCGCCCGGGTGGGGAAGTCACCGGGCGGCGGCCGGGGGTCTGGGGGGGCCGCTCAGCCGGTGGCGGACCAGCCGGTGCGGCGCGGGGCCGGCACGGGCGCGGCGGCCGTCGTCGTCACCACGGCAGTCACCACGGCATCGGCCGCCACAGCGGCTGAGGCGCTGGGTGCGACGGACGCGTGCGCGGCCACGGCCGCGAAGTACGCCTGCCGGCGCCGGTCGACCACACCGCCCGGACGCTCGACCGGAGCGACCATCGTGGGCTCGAGGGAGGCGTTCATGCCGTCCCGCATGAGGCCGAGGGCCTCGGTGCGGAGCTGGCTGATGCGGGACTCGGTGACGCCGAGCTCAGCGGCCATGTCGGCCACGGAGCGGTCCTCGAGGTAGAGGCCGGCGACGACGACGCGCAGGCGCTCGGGCAGCGCCTCCACAGCGGCCCTGAGGTAGCGGACCTGCTCGCCCTGGAGCACGTGCTCCTCCGGGCCGATGCCCCGCTGCGGCAGCACGTCGGACAGGGCGCCGTCGAAGGCGTCGAGGGAGACCACGGCGCGCTGGACGTCTCCTCGGACGGCGTCGACGTCCTCGGGCGCGCAGCCCATGGCAGCGGCGAGCTCGTCACGGGACGGTCGGCGGCCCAGCTCGGTGGTGAGCCGCTCCTCCACGCCCTCCATCGCCCGGGCGCGGGAGCGGGCGCCGCGCGGCGCCCAGTCCATGCCGCGCAGCTCGTCGAGCAGCGCGCCGCGGATGCGCAGCGTGGCGTACCTCGCGAACGGCACGCCCGTGGAGGGGTCGTAGCCGGCTGCGGCAGCGGCGAGGGCCGCCATGCCCGCGGAGACGAGGTCGTCGCGCAGCACGTGGCCCGGGAGGCGCACGAGCATCTCGTTCACCTGGTAGCCGACGATCGGCAGGTGGGAGGTCACGAGCTCCTCCACGGCGCCGCGCGAGAGCGGGGTCCGGGAGGAGGGCGACGACGTCGATCCGGTCACGGAGGATGTGTCGGCGCACCGGCGCGTCGGCTTGAGCCGAGCGGGTGGACCTCCCCCGGTTGCGCTCAGGACGGCGCCCTCGGCAGCCGTTCCGTCTCAGCTTCTCCTCAGCCCGGCGCCTCGGACGCCGATGGACAGCGTGAAGGACCGCACCGCCGTGGTGCAGTCGGCAGCGATGGGAGGGCGCGTGGGCGTCGCCGAGGTCTCCAACGTGCTGTGGCGGGAGCGCGAGCAGCTGGAGCTGCTCCTGTTCAAGCTGGAGGAGGAGCGCCTGATCCTGCTGAGCGGCAACACCCGCTGGGTGGCGCACGCCTCCCACGAGGTGCAGCTGCTCGTGGAGCAGCTCCGCGAGACCGAGCTGCTGCGCAGCATGGAGGTCGACGCCTACGCCGCGAGCGTCGGCATGCCGCCGTCGTCGTCCCTCAAGGACCTCGCGGTCGCCTCCGACGGGCCGTGGGCCTCGATCCTCACCTCCCACCGCGACGCGCTGCTGGAGCTGACGGGCGAGATCGCCCGGGTCTCCGCCCACAACCGCGAGGTGCTGGCCATCAACGCCCGGGCCACCCGCGAGACGCTGCTGAACCTCACCGGCACCCTCGAGACGTACGCCCCCACGGGCCGCACCACCTCCCCGGCGCCCGCGCACCTCATCGACCGGGCGCTCTGAGCGCCCCTCCCCCACCTGACCCCGCCCGCTCCCCGAACCCACCCTGACCCCGAGGACTCCGACCCATGAGCACCTTCTCCGGCATCAACGCCGCGGTGACGGCGCTGCGGGCCCACCGCAGCGCGATGGACGTCATCGGGCAGAACGTCGCCAACGTCAACACCCCCGGGTACACCCGGCAGCGCGCCGACCTGCAGGAGCTGAACGCTCCCGGCGGTTCGGGGATGCTGACCGGCAACCCCGTCACCGGCGGTGGCGTGCAGGTGGTGAGCATCTCCCGCGCCTACGACGCCGTGCTGGGCCAGCAGGTCAACGTCCAGACCGGCGACCACGCCCTGCAGCAGCAGCGCGCCGACACGCTGTCCGGCCTGGAGAGCCTCACGCAGGAGCCCAGCGCCAACGGCCTGGCCACCCAGCTGAACACCATGTGGGCGGCCTGGGCGAGCGCGGCCACCAAGGCCGGCGCCACCAACGCCGACGGCGCCGCCCGCAACAGCGTGCTCGGTGCGGCGCAGAACGTGGTGGCCACGCTGCACGCGGCCTGGAACACCATCAACAACCAGTGGTCGGCCACGCGCAGCCAGGTGGACGCCGACGTCAACGAGGTCAACACCCTCGCCGGCAACGTCGCCACCCTCAACGACCAGATCCAGAAGGCCACCACCACCGGTGGCGCGCCCAACGAGCTCATGGACAAGCGCGACCAGATGGTCACGCGCATCGTCGAGCTCACCGGCGCCACGACGCAGGCGGGGCCCAACGGCCAGACCGACCTCTACGTGGGCGGCGCGCTGCTCGTGCAGGGGAGCACGAACGCGGCCCTGACCATCAGCCAGACCCCGACGTCGATGGGTGACGTCGTCAAGGGCCAGGCGCCGGGCGCCTCGGCCTCCGACGTCGCCACCGGGACGATCGTGGTGAAGGTGGGCGTCAACAGCGTCAACCCGCTCAGCGGCAAGCTGACGGGTGAGCTCGAGGCGCTGCGCTCGACGCTCCCGAAGGCCTCGGCGCAGTACGACGCCGTCGCGCAGAGCCTGGCCACCCAGGTCAACGCCCTGCAGGACAGCACCCAGAACGCGAACGCCGTCGACGCGAACCGCAACCCCTCCCCGCCGCTCTTCACCGGCGACGCGCCCGCGGGGACCTTCTCGGCGCAGAGCATCGCGATCGCGTCCACCTTCACCGGTGCGAACCTCGCGATCGGTGCGTCGGGCAAGGGCGCGAACGACGCGTCCATCGCCACGGCCATCGCCGCGATCGGGACCAGGACCACCAGCCCGGACGCCACGTGGAGCGCCTACGTCTCCAAGCTCGGCGCCGACAGCAGCTCCGCCTCGGCCCGCACCGACGCGGCCCAGGCCGTGCTCACCGCCACCCTCGCCGACCAGCAGGGCGCCGCGGGCGTCTCCCTGGACGAGGAGAGCGCGGACCTCATCGCCGCCCAGCGCGCCTACCAGGGCGCGGCGCGCGTGCTGACAGCGGTCGACGAGATGCTCGACACGCTCATCAACAAGACCGGACTCGTGGGCAGGTGACCTGATGACCGAACGCGTGACACACCGCTCGCTCCAGGAGTCGGCGCTCGCCCGCATCCAGGGCAACCTGCAGCGGATCGGCCTCCTGCAGGACCAGATCTCCAGCGGCAAGAAGATCACGAAGCCGTCGGACGACCCGTCGGGCACGGTCTCCAGCCTCGCGCTGCGCCAGCAGCTGCGGCTGAACGACATGTACCAGACGCAGGCCGACGACGGCACGAGCTGGCTCAACGCCCAGGACACGGCGCTGCAGACCACCAGCCACCTGCTCACCGCCGCGCGCACCGACGTGGTGGCGGCCCTGAACGCGGGCTTCCAGAACGACGGCAGCCGCACCGCCACCGCTGTGGACATCGACGGCATCCGGTCGAGCATCCTGGCCCTGGCCAACTCCCAGTACATGGGCCGCAACCTCTTCGCGGGCACCGCGGGCGGTGCCGCCGTCACCGCGACGGCTGCGTCCGTGACCACCCCGCCGCCCACCGGCTCTCCCGCCGGCACGCCGCCCACGTACACGCCCGCGGTCTACACGTGGTCCGCCACCGGTCCTACGGCCGCCGACGACTCCCCGGTCCAGCGCCAGATCGACGCGCAGTCGTTCGTGCGGGTCGACACCAACGGGGCGCAGATCTTCGGGACGGACACCGCCGCGAACGGCCAGACCGCCGGGCAGTCGGTGTTCTCGCTGCTGCAGCAGATCAGCGACGAGCTGAAGTCGCCCAAGTCCACCGGCACCACCACCGACCCGGCCACCGGCACCCCGGGGACCTGCCTGCCCGACCTGCTCACCAAGCTCGACGGGGCCATCAGCAAGGTGCTGACCGGCCTGGCCGACGTCGGTGCGCGCACCAACCGCCTCCAGCGGGCCCAGGAGGTCGCGACCTCCAGCAAGTACGACCTCACCGACCAGCTGTCCAAGGTCGAGGACGTCGACCTGCCGTCGTCGATGATCCAGATGTCCCTGCAGGACACGGCCTACAAGGCCGCGCTGCAGGTCACGTCCAAGGTGCTGAACACCAGCCTCATGGACTTCCTGCGCTGACCGCCGTGACCGCCCTCCTGACGGCGCCTGCGGCGCTGAGCACCCACCTGACGGAACCCTCCCCAGCCACGGACGGCGCGGACCACTCGAGGAGACTCGTGAGCAGTACCGTGATCGTGATGGACAGCGAGACGACCGGGGCCGAGTCCGCCGGTGCACCCGACCTGGCGGAGGTCCGCTTCGCCGCGCCACTGCTCGGCCTGGAGCACCTGAGCCGCTTCGCCCTGGTCGAGATCGACCCGGAGAGCCCGCTCATGGCGCTGCAGAGCCTGGAGGACGAGGCGGTCCGGCTGTTCGTGCTGGACCCCGCCGAGGTCGTCACCGGCTACTCCCCCGTCTTCGACGGCGTGTCCCGCGCAGCCGTCGGCCTCGCTCCCGGGGAGCCGGGCCTGCTGCTCGTCGTGGTGAGCCCGGGCGCCTCGCTGGTGGACTCCACCGTCAACCTGCTCGCGCCGATCCTCGTGAACGGCACGAGCGGCGTGGCCGCCCAGGTCGTGCTGGCCGGCAGCAGCTACCCGCTGCGCCAGCCGCTGGCGGCCTGACCCACCAGCTCGCACCCGCTGCGCCCCAGAGGCCGGCGCCCCCACCGGGGTGCCGGCCTCCGGCGTGTGAGAGCTCGCCACCACGCGTCGACAGGCGCCCCGCCGTCGGATCCTCACCTCGCCCACGATCGAGCACCTGCGCACCACCCGGGTGCTCCGCACGCAGCCGTCGTGACGCGCAGACGTGTGATCGTCAACAGGTGGGGGTGCAGCCGGCGGTCATCCTGGGCGGCGCGGCTCATCGTCGTCGCCCTCGGCACCGTCGATCGTGGCGTTCCGTGGCCGCGCTCTCCCTCCTCGAGACACGGAACGCCAAGGTCGACACGCCGTGGGCGGGTGGCGCGCAGCAGCCCCGCGGCACAGCCACCACGATCAAGCACCTGCGCGCCACCCGGGTGCACCGCACGCAGCCGTCGTGGCGCGTAGACGTGTGATCGTCAACGGGAGGGGTGCAGCCAGCGCCTGGCGGCGAGCCAGTCACGGGAGCTGGGCGCGGACGCGCGGGAGGGCCGGCTCCCCCACCAGGGGGAGCCGGCCCTCCGTGCGCTGCCGAGCGCTGACCGACCCGCGAGGGCCGGAGCTGTGACGCCCGGTGCGTCAGACCAGGACGACCGCCAGGGCGCCCTTGCCGTAGCCCTTGACCTCGACGGTGTAGTCGACGCGGCCGCCGCGCTTGGCGAGGTTGGCCGAGACGTCGCCCGCGAGCGCCTCGCCGGGGGCGTGGTGGCTGTAGAGGCGCAGGTGCGGGGCACCGGGGGTGTTGAAGAGCGACGCCATGATGTTGAGCACCTCGGCGGCGTTCTCGCGGTGGGTCTTGGGGAGCTCGCCGTCGGACACGAGGTCCTGGGCCCCGCCGGGCGGCATGAGGCCGATGGCGGCTCCGGAGTAGACCGCCAGCGGCAGGTCCACGGCCACGAGGGCGCGCATGGCGAGCGCGTCGTCCACGTAGGTGGCCACGAGGTTCTTGCCGGACGCGTCCAGCGTGCCGCCCTCGTGGAACTCGCAGCTCTTGCCCAGGAGGCCCTCGAAGAGGTCCTTGACGTCCTTGGCCGCGGGCAGCGGCGTGGTGGCGGTCCCGGGCATCAGCCGATCACCGAGCCCAGGTGGCTCTCGAACGTCTCGGGGGTGAAGGGCTTGGCGATGAGGAACAGGGCACCGGCGGCCGAGGCCGTGGAGCGCATGTCGTCGGAGCCCTCCGAGGTCACGAAGCCGAACGGCACCTCGGAGCCGGAGGCGCGCAGGGCGCGCAGGCACTCGATGCCGGTCATCTCGGGCATGTTCCAGTCGGACAGCACCAGGTCCGGCCGCTCGCTGGCGACCTTGTCGAGGGCGTCGCGGCCGTTCTCGGCCTCCACGACCTCGTGGCTGTCGTACCCCGCCTGGCGCAGTGTGCGGATCACGATCTGCCGCATCACGCGGCTGTCGTCAGCGATGAGGATCTTCACGGTCGGTTCCCTCGCGGTAGGGGTGGGTGGTCGGTCAGCTCGGCAGCGGGACGGAGCAGATGGCGATGTCGAAGGGCTCACCGCGCCAGAGGCTGGCGATGCGGTGCTCGTCGACGCCGTTGTGGGGCGCGTCGGTGCCCACGAGGGGCAGCGTCAGGGAGGAGGCCTCCGGCAGGAGGGCCTTGAGGCCACCGCCGACGACGTTGGCGAGCTCGCCGAAGCCGTCCTCGACGTCCTCGGCGTCCAGCACCTCGGGGGCCCGGCCGCGCAGCAGGGCGCGGGTGAGCTCCTCAGCGGTGCTGGGCGAGCAGGTGAGGGTGACGCGACCGCGCCAGGGGCCGTCGATGCCGACCCACGCGCTGACGGTCTCCTCGGGCAGCTCGCCCTCCAGTGGCACGAGGACCTCGTCCTCGCCCACGAAGGAGGCGAAGATCTCGTCCGCGATGGCGCGGACGCTGTCCTCGGGGAGCAGCTCGGCGGGGGTCACCGCGGTCGAGGGGGTGTCCAGGAGCTCGCTCACGGCACCTCCACCGGGACCAGGCCGAGCAGCGACAGCTTGTCGCGCAGGGCGTCGGGGGTGAAGGGCTTGATGAGGTACTCGTGGGCGCCGGCGGCCAGCGCCCGGACGATCTGCCCGTGCTCGCTCTCCGTGGTCACCATCATGAGCGTGACGTCGCGCCACGCCGCGTTCGCCCGGACCGCGCTGACGAAGGACAGGCCGTCCATGACGGGCATGTTCCAGTCGATGCAGGCGAGGTCGGGGACGCGCCCGGCCTCGAGGACGTCCAGCGCCTCGCGGCCGTCGCCGGCCTGCTCGACCTCGTAGCCGAGGTCCTCGAGGATGCCGCCGACGATCCTGCGCATCGCGCGCGAGTCGTCGATCACCAGTGCGTGCACTGCTCTCCCTCTCTCTGTGCGGTCCGTCGCGGTCTGCGGCGGGTGGTGCGGGTCGGAACGGTCAGGGACGGTCGGGGGACGGTCGGGGACGGGACGCCGGCGGCTCAGCCGACCGGCCGGTAGGCGGAGGTGCGGCCCAGGGCCACGCGCTCCCACCCGGCGTCCACGCCGAGCGTGGTCTCGGCGGCCCCGAGGAACAGCCAGCCGTCGGGGCGCATGAGGGCGCGGACGCGGCGCAGGATGTCCTGCTTGGTGGGGACGTCGAAGTAGATGAGCACGTTGCGCAGGAAGACCACGTCGAACGGGCCCATCCGCGGGAACGGCTGCGCGAGGTTCATCTGGCTCGCGGTGACCATCGAGCGCAGGGCCGGGGCGACCTCCCACTCGGCTCCCGCGCGGGTGAAGTGGCGCACGAGCATGGGGGCGGGCAGGCCGCGGTTGACCTCGAGCTGGCTGAACCGGCCGGCCTTCGTGCGCTCGACCATCTCCACCGACAGGTCGGTGGCGGTGATGGCCAGGCGCGAGGCGGCGGCCGGGACGGTGTCGGAGGCGACCATCGCGATGGTGTAGGCCTCCTGGCCGCTGGAGCAGGCAGCGGACCAGAAGCGCAGCTTCTCGCCGGGGTTGCGGGCGGCGAGCAGCTGCGGGAACACCGTGGTGCCCAGCTGGGAGAACGGGTCGCCGTCGCGGAACCAGGAGGTCTCGTTGGTGGTGAGCGCCTCCACGATGGACTGCGTGGTGGCGCGGTCGGGGTGGCGGCGGGCCTTCTCCACCAGCTCGGCGACGCCGGAGGCACCGGCGCGGCGCGCCAGCGGCAGCAGACGCGCCTCGACCAGGTACTCCTTGCCGGGGCTCAGGACGATGGCGCTCTCGCGGCGCACCAGGTCGGCGACGAAGCCGAAGTCGTGGGCGGCCAGGCTCATCGAGCACCTCCGAACAGGGTCGGGCGCGCGGTGTGCGGCGCCGGGGGGCGGTGGAAGGCGGGGGAGGCCGCCGGAGCCAGGGACGGCCCGGTGGCGGGGCGTGCGGCGGGAACAGCAGCGGCGGGCTCGGGCGCGGCTGCGCGCTGCACCCCGGATCCGCGGGGCAGGCGCCGCAGCACGGCGTCGGCGATGGAGCCCAGCGGCAGCACCTCGTCGGCGCTTCCGGAGGTGGTGACGGCGCCCGGCATGCCCCAGACCACGGAGGTGGCCTTGTCCTGGGCGATGACGTAGCCGCCGGCGGCGCGCACGCGGGCCGCGCCGAGCTTGCCGTCCGAGCCCATGCCGGTGAGGACGACGGCCAGGACGGCACCGTCGTAGGCGTCCACCACGGAGCGGAACAGCGGGTCGACGGCGGGGCGGCAGAAGTTCTCCGGCGGGTCCTGCGTCAGCACGGTGCGCTTCTCGCGGTCCACGGTCTTCACCGTGAGGTGCCAGTCACCGGGGGCGAGGTGCACGGTGCCGGGCCGCAGCACGGTCCCCGCGGTCGCCTCGACCACGTCGAGCGCGCACAGCCGGTCCAGGCGCGCGGCGAACTGCGTGGTGAACAGCGGCGGCATGTGCTGCACGAGGAGCACCGGCACGGGGAGGTCGCGGGGCAGCCGCGGCAGGACGCTCGTGAGCGCCTCGGGACCGCCGGTGGAGGAACCGATGACCAGGACCGACGCCTGGCGGGGCGGGACCGTGCGCGGCCCGGGGACCACTGGGGCGGCGGCGCTGCCCCCGGGGACGGCGGCGAGGTCCGCGGCGCGCGGCACGGCGGCCGTCTGCGCGGGGGTGGGGGTGCGACCGGTCAGGGCCAGCAGCTTGGGCAGCAGCTGCTCGCGCACCTGCGCCATGGACGCCTGCACGGAGCCGACGTTGGCGGGCTTGGTGACGTAGTCGGACGCGCCGGCGGTCAGCGCCTCGAGGGTCGCGGCGGCGCCGCGGTCCGTCAGGGTGCTGAACATGATGATGGGCAGGCGGCGCTCGGTCTTGCGGATCTCGCGGACCGCCTCGATGCCGTTCATCTCGGGCATCTCGATGTCCATGGTCACCGCGTCCGGACGCAGCGCTGCGATCTTGCCGAGGGCGAGCCGGCCGTTGGACGCGGTGCCGACCACCTCGACCTGCGGGTCCCCCGACAGGCAGTCGGTGACGATCTTGCGGACGACGACGGAGTCATCGACGACGAGCACCCTGATCGGCTGCACCGACGGCCTCCCTGACTCGAGCGCACCTGCGCTGGTGCGCGGCGTACTCAGGGGATCGGCGGTCGGGGGCGGTGGGTTGAGCGGCTAGTGGTGGAGACCTCGCGGGGGGACGGCTGTTGCCCCGTTCAGCCCACTGCCTCGCGGGCGGCAGGCCTGCGACCTGCGGTTCAGCAGCCGGCCAGGGTGCGCCCGGTGACGGCGGCCCACGGCTGGGCGAGCAGCTCGAGGGACTCCGAGCCCAGCAGGTCGGCCACGAGGACGCCCTGCACGCAGCCGGCCACGGCGTTCCAGACGCCCGTGGCGCCGTCGTCGACGCCGAACCCGCCGTCCAGGAAGGCCTGCACGGCCAGCATCTGCGCGGCCGCGGCGGCCTCGGTGCGACCCGACGCGTGGGCGGCCCAGCACGCGTCGTGCATGGCCTCCGACCACGACCGGCCCGGGGCCCCGTCGACGGAGCCACCGCCGCCGGGCGCCAGGCGGGCCTGAGCGGCCAGGCGGGAGGCGTCCACGGCCGCGCGCCACCGGCGGCGGCCCTCGGCGTCGGTGCTGCGCAGGCCGGACAGGACCTCGGACAGCGCCGGTCCCCACGGCGTGCGAGGGTCCGGGGCGAGGTCGAAGGTGCCGGGCACCGAGCCCGCCACGGCGCGCTCGTACGGCTCGGACAGGCGCCGGCGCAGGGAGCGGGGCAGCTCACGGGCGGCGTAGGCGGCCACGGCGGCGTCGGCCAGCACGTCGGCTGCCAGGGCGCGGTCCACGGCTCCCCCGTCGGTGAGGTCGTCGTCCACCGGACCGTCGACGGGGCCGTCCGCAGCGCCGACGACGGCGAGGGCCTCGCTGCGCACGAGCCGCTCGAAGGCGGCGGCGCTGCCGACCATCGCCGAGCGCAGCTGCTCGGCCAGAGCGGCGAGCCGCTCGTGCTCTCCGGAGGCGACGGCGTCCGCCGTGGTCGAGGAGTGCTGCAGGCGCGGTCCCTGCGCGGCCATCTCGCGGGCCCGCACGGACTCCTGGGCGCACAGCAGCGGGTCGGCCGAGGGGTCGGAGGTGCGCAGCGGGTGGTGCGCGGCGAGCAGTGCCCACTCCGCGGGTCCGCTGCGCAGGGCCGAGACCACCACGCCGGCCGCCTGGCGGCCGCCAGGCAGCCGGACCAGGTCGTAGCCGAGGGTGGCGGCGCTGGTCAGGGTGTACGGCACCGGCCCAGGGTGCATCGCTCAGCGTGACGACGCGAACCCCGCTCACCCATCCGCCGTAGCGGAGGGTGAGCGGGGTTCGGCGCTGGGTGTCCGATCCGGGCGCTTTGCGGCGTCCGGACCGCGACGGGTGGCGCCCGACCGGGTGTCGGCCGGTGTCAGCCCGTGACGGCGCGGTTGACGTCGAGGGCCAGCAGCAGCCGTCCCTCGGTCTTGTACGCCCCGCGGATGAGGTCGCGGACCTCGCCGTCCAGGGTGTCGGGGACCGGCTCGAAGCTGCGGTCGTCCAGCTCGACGACGTCGGCGATGGAGTCGACCAGCAGGCTGATGGACTCCCCGTGCAGGCGGACCACGATGTTCACCGCGTCCTGGCCCTCCGGGCGCGCCGGCATCGACAGCCGCGCCCGCAGGTCGATGGCGGTGACCACCTCGCCGCGCAGGTTGATGAGGCCGGCGATGGCGGCGCTGTGCAGCGGCACCCGCGTGACCTTCTGGGCCCGCAGCACCTCCTGCACCTGTTCCACCTCGAGGCCGTACAGGGCCCCTGCCAGCTCGAACGTCAGCATCCGCGTGGCCACGGCGGTGGTCGGGCGGGTGGCTGTCCTGGTGCTCACGTCAGACCTCCACGGACTCGGTCAGGCCCTCGACGCCCACGGCGTCGTCGAGGATGCGGGAGAAGAACGCCGGGTCGGCGGTGAGGATCGCGGCGCGGACGTCGAGCATCTCCGTGACGCGGTCCGCGATGACGGCCGAGCCCAGCAGGCCGTGGTCGTCGATGTCGGACAGCACCGAGGCGCTGGAGCCGTCCACCACGTCCAGGATCGACTCGACCACGATGGCGACGCTGCGGCCGCCCTGGCGCGGGTCGGCGTACACGACCACCTCGAGGTCGGTGCGGTCGGACTCGGCGTAGGCGCCGAGGTAGCGGTCCAGGCGCACGATCGGGAGGATCTCCCCGCGGTACTGGACCACCTCGCGCGACCCGACGGTCTCCACGCTGCTGGCGGCGATGCGCTCCAGGCGGGTGACCATGTCGAGCGGGATCGCCACCTGGCGGCCACCGCCGATGCCGGCGACGAGCAGGCGCTCGCCGGTGCCGGCAGCGGCCTCGGTGCGGTCGTCGCGCAGGCTCTCGAGGCGCTCGGCCGCCACGCCGCGCAGGGCGCGGCGCGCGAGGGACTGCACGTCGAGGATGAGCGCGACGGCGCCGTCGCCCAGGATCGTGGCGCCGGAGAACAGGCCCACGGCCTTGAGCTGGTTGCCCAGCGCCTTGACCACGATCTCCTCGGTGTTGAGCACCCGGTCGACCACGAGGCCGAAGCGGCGCCCCTCGGAGGCGAGGACGGCGATGGTGATCCGCTCGCCCGCGCCGTCGGCGCGCACGCTCGGCGTGACGCCGAGGACGTCGGCGAGGTTGACCAGCGGGAGCAGCTCCCCGCGCAGGCGGTAGACGGGAGCGCCGCCGACCTCCTCCAGCAGGCCCGGGTCGGACTCGACGTCCAGCGCCACGAGCTCCTGGAGGTTGACGCGCGGGATGGCGTACTGCTCGGTGCCGGAGACCACGGTCAGCGCCGGCATGATCGCCAGCGTCAGCGGGATCCGCAGGCGGCAGGTGGTGCCGCGGCCCGGGACGGACTCGACCTCGATGGTCCCGCCGATGGCCTCGACGTTGGTCTTGACCACGTCCATGCCCACACCGCGCCCGGAGACGTTGGTGACGGCGGCGGCCGTGGAGAAGCCGGGCGCGAAGATCAGCTGGAGGACGTCGGCCGGGGCCATGCGGTCCAGCACGTCCTGGGTGATGACGCCCTTGCGGACGGCCGAGGCGCCGATGACGGCGGGGTCGATGCCCTTGCCGTCGTCGGAGACCTCCACGACCACCTGGCCGCTCTCGTGGCGGGCCGCGAGCCGCAGCACGCCCTCGCGGGGCTTGCCGGCGGCGACGCGGTCGGCCGGCGCCTCGATGCCGTGGTCCACCGCGTTGCGCACCAGGTGCGTCAGCGGGTCCTTGACGGCCTCCAGGAGCGTGCGGTCGAGCTCGGTCTCGCGGCCCACCATGTCGAGGCGGACCTGGCGGCCGCACTGGGCGCCCAGGTCGCGCACGACGCGGGGCAGCTTGGCCCACAGCGCGTCGATGGGCTGCATGCGCGTCTTCATGACGCCCTCCTGCAGCTCACCGGCGATGAGGTTGAGGCGCTGGGCGGCGCGGGTGAGCTCCAGGTCGTCCGTGAGGGCGGCCACCTGGCGCAGGATCTGGTTGCGGGCCAGCACCAGCTCACCGGTGAGGCGCATGAGGTCGTCGAGCACGTCGACGTCCACGCGGATCGAGGAGTCCGCCGCGCTGCGGCGGTGCTCGCCGTCGTTCGCGGCGGCCTTGGCCGGTGCGGCGGCGGCCGCGGGAGCCTTGGCCGGGGTCGCGGCGGCGGTCATAGGGACCTCTACGACCTCGGCGACCGGCTCGGCCTCGTCGTCGGCGTGCTGGTCGGCCGGCTCGTCGGCGTGCGCGTCGGCGTGCGCGTCGGCGTGCGCGTCGACACCGTCCTGGACCGGCTCCTCAGCGACAGGAGCGGCCTCGGCCACCGGAGCAGCCTCAGCGACAGGAGCGGGCTCGGCGACCGGGGCGGCAGCGGCGCGGCCGCGCTTGGCCGGGGCCTTCTCCACGGCGGGAGCGGCCGCGGGGGCCGCGGCGGCCGGAGCCGCCGGAGCGGCGGTGCCGTCGAGCACGGCCTTGATCTGCGCCACCGTCGGCTCGACGTCGAGGTCGCCCTCGGACCCGCTGTCCTCGAGGCTGCCGAGCAGCCCGCGGATGGTGTCGACCATGGCCAGCAGCGCGTCGGCCGTGGCCGGCTCCATGACCATCACGCCGTCGCGCAGCTTGGCGAGGAGGTTCTCGCCCACGTGCGCGACGCTCTCGAGCTTGCTCAGCGCGAGGAACCCGCTGGTGCCCTTGATGGTGTGGATGGTGCGGAACACGCTCGCCAGCAGCTCGCGCGATCCGGGCGCCTGCTCGAGCGCCACCAGGTCCCTGTCGAGCTGGTCGAGGTTCTCGTAGCTCTCGACGAGGAACTCGCCGATGATCTCATCCATGCCGTCCACGCGGCTGCCTCCTGGTCCTGGTGACTGATCGGTCGGGGTAGGGGTCAGAGCCGGAACGCGCCGACCGCGGAGCGCAGCTCCGCTGCCGTGCGTGACAGCTCCTCCGCCGTCCGCGTCGTCTCCGACGCCGACAGCGTGGTCTGGGTGGCGGCGCTCGCGACGCCGCCGATGTTCGCGCTGATCTCCTGCGCGCCGGAGGAGACCTCGGTGACCGAGCGGACCATCTCCGCCGTCGTCGCCGACTGCTCCTCGACCGCCGAGGCCACGGTGGCCTGCAGCGCGTCGATGCGGGCGATGACCTCGCTGATCTGCTCGATCGCCGCGGTCGCGTCGGCAGCGTCGGCCTGGGCGGTGTGGACCCGGGCCACGATCTGCTCGGTCGCCTTGGAGGTCTGGCCCGCGAGGTCCTTGACCTCACCGGCCACCACGGCGAAGCCCTTGCCGGCCTCGCCGGCGCGGGCGGCCTCGATGGTGGCGTTCAGGGCCAGCAGGTTGGTCTGCTCGGCGATGGAGGTGATGAGCTTGACGACGTCGCCGATCTCGCGGCTGGACGTGCCGAGGCGCTCGAGGATCTTCCCCGCGGACTCGGCGTTGGCCACCGCGTCAGCGGCGGTGCGGGACGCGGTGGAGGTGGAGGAGGCGATCTCCCCGATGGCGGAGGTCATCTCCTCGCCGGCCGCGGCGATGGTGGACATCGACGCGGAGATCTCCTCCGAGGCCGCAGCGACCAGCTTCGCCTGGACGGCGGACTCCTCCGCCCCGGCCGACAGCTGCGTCGACGTGGCGGTGAGCCCCTGCGAGGCGGAGCCGAGGTCGTCGGCCCGGCGGCTGATCTGCCGGACCACCACGGCGAGGTTCTCGATGGAGGCGTCGGTGGCGGCGGCCAGCTGGCCGACCTCGTCCCGGCTGGTGATGCCGGTGCGCTGGTCCAGGTGGCCGTCAGCCAGGCCCTTCACAACCTGCAGCACGCGGGCCAGCGGACGGGTGATGCCGCGGCTGATGACCAGGCCGAGGGCGAGGACCACCACCAGGCCGACCAGGGAGACGGCCACGAAGAGCACGACGCTGCGCGAGTACGCGGCCTGACCGCTGGTCACCATGGCGTCCGCGGAGGCGGCCTCCGCCTTCTGCACCGCGTCCAGGGCCGCGAAGGCCGCGTCGGCGGCGGGCGTCACCTTGGCGTCGCGCAGGGCGCTGTAGCCGGCGGCGTCACCGGCCAGCGCGAGCTGCACGGACTGGTCGCGCAGGGTCCCCCACGCGCCCACGGCGTTCCACAGCGCGGTCCGGTCGGCCTCCGCGGCCTGCGGCTCGCTCCCCTGGTAGGACTTCCACGCCACCCCCATGGCGTCGACGTCCTGGGTCAGGGAGTCCGCGGCCGCCTGCTTCTTGTCCGCGCCGGCCAGCGCCACGCGCAGGACGTCGGAGCGCACCACGAGCATGCTGCTGCGCACGGCCGCGATGTCGGAGACGGAGTCGAGCTGGCTGTTGATGGCGCCGGCCCGCTGCTCAGCCGCGGAGAGCTGGACGAGGGCCGTCGCGACGACGACGACGACGAGCAGCGTGCTGAGAGCCAGCATGCCGGCGAGCTTGACCGTGATCTTCAGGTCGGCGAAGCGCTTGGCCACAGGGGTGGGCTCCTTCGGGATGGTCCTCGCTGGGGGAAGAGGACTGCTGTGCTCCCATCGGCGCGTGCGGGCCCGGACCTGAGCCTGTGGTCGGTGCCTGCTCCAGGTGAACACGAACAGCGGGTATCCCCGACGGCCGACGGCGGTCAGGGAGCGCCGCGCTCAACAG
The DNA here is from genome assembly GCF_014270065.1 of Quadrisphaera sp. RL12-1S. Taxonomy (NCBI): domain Bacteria; kingdom Bacillati; phylum Actinomycetota; class Actinomycetes; order Kineosporiales; family Kineosporiaceae; genus Quadrisphaera; species Quadrisphaera oryzae. The sequence goes on from NZ_JACNME010000014.1 coordinate 99,970, forward strand.
CGGCGACCGTCCTGCCGATGGGAGGACATGACCTCCTCCGCCACCAGTCCCCGCACCCGGCCCGACGGAGCTGCCCGCGCCACCGACCGCTGGACCCCCGTGCGCCTGGCCGGCGCCGGCCTCGGGTCCGTCTACCTGCTCGTCGGCGTGGCGGGCTTCGTCCTGACCGGCGTGACGTCCTGGTCGATGCAGAACAGCGCGACCCTCCTGCTGTTCCAGATCAACCCCGTGCACAACATCGCCCACCTCGGGCTGGGCGGCGCCCTGCTCGTCGGTGCGCTGCTCGGCACGGACTCCGCGCGCAGCGTGGACCGCCTGGTGGGCTTCGTCTTCCTGCTGCTCGGCCTGGTCGGCCCGTTCGTCATGGGCGGTCACATGGACCCGATCGCCCTCAACAGCCCCGACCACGCGCTGCACCTCGGCACCGCCGCCGTGCTCCTCGGCGTCGTCTGGGCCACCCGCTCGCGCCAGGCCGCCTGAGGCGCAGCGCTGTGACCCTGCCCGCCACGCCCGGCGCCCCCGGGGTGCTTCGGCGCCTGCCCGGAGGCGCGCTGCGCCTGCTGCAGCGCGCCTCCGCGCAGACCCCGGTCATCGTCAAGGTGGGCGGGCCGGTCGTCGCGGTGTCGCTGGGGATGGCCCTCTACCTCGAGGGCGCCCTGGACACGAAGGAGTGCGGCGGCACACCCGCCTGCACCGAGCTCAGCCAGCAGGTCTCGCTGGTCACCACCGACGGCACCGCGCTGCTGCTGGTGGTGCTGTGGCTGGTCTTCACGGCCTTCGTCGGCCGGCGCGCCAAGCGCCTCGCCGACGTCGCCCGGAGGGTCTCCGAGGGGGACCTCACCGCCCGCGTGGGCGCGGGCGCGGTGAGCGCCGGCTCGTCGCGCCCTCCCCGCGACGAGCTCATCCTCGTCGGCGGGCAGTTCGACAGGATGCTCGACACCCTCGTGCACGAGCAGCAGCGCCTGCGAGGGCTCACCGACGAGCTCGAGCACCGCGCCACCCACGACGACCTCACCGGGCTGGGCAACCGCCAGCTGCTGCTGCGCCACCTGCAGGAGTCCCTCGACGCGCCCCGGAGCACCCCGCTGGCCGTGGTGAAGCTGGAGCTGGACGACCTCGCCACCATCGACGCGACACTCGGCCACGACGTCGGTGAGCTGGTGGTCAGCACCACCGCGCTGCGCCTGTCCGGCGCCGTGCGCAGCGGTGAGCGGGTGGTGCGCGCCAGCGGCTCGGTCTTCTCCGTCCTCGTCGACGACGTCCCGGACGACGCCGACGCGGCCGCCATCGCCCTGCGCCTGCTCGAGGTGGTCAACCAGCCCGTCGAGGTGGAGGGCGCCACCATCGTGCTCAGCGCCTGCGCCGGCGCGGTGCTCCACCGCCCCGGTGAGGACCGCACCGCCGAGGACGTCCTGCGGGACGCGTCGCTGGCCCTGCACGCCGCGCAGCGGACCGGCGCCGACAACGGCTCCGCGGCCCGCACGGCGCTCTACACCCCCCGCCTGCGCGAGGAGGTGCTCGAGCGGGCCCGGACCGCCGACGAGCTGCGGGCCTCCCTGGCGGGTCAGGCCTCCGCGGGTGACCTGCTGGTCCACTACCAGCCGTACGCCCTGCTCACCGACCCCTCGCGGGTCGCCGGCTTCGAGGCGCTGGTGCGCTGGCAGCACCCGGCGCGCGGTCTGGTCTCGCCGCTGGACTTCGTGCCGGTGGCCGAGGAGGTGGGCCTCATCCGGCCGATCGGGCTGAAGGTGCTGCAGGACGCCGCCGAGCGCTCCGCCGCCTGGCACGCCCTCGACCCCGCGCGGGCGTGGAGCACCAGCGTCAACCTCTCCCCGCAGCAGCTGCTCGACGTCGACCTCGTGCACCGCGTGCGCGACGTGCTCGACCGGACCGGGCTCGCTCCGCAGCTGCTGACCCTCGAGCTCACCGAGACCGCCATGATGCTGGACCTCGACGGCGCGGCACGGCGCCTGCAGGCGCTGCGGGACCTCGGCGTGGGCATCGCCATCGACGACTTCGGCACCGGCTCGTCGTCGCTGTCCTACCTCCACCAGCTGCCCGTCGACGTGGTGAAGCTGGACCGGGCGTTCATCTCCCGCCTGGAGGAGGACGCGACGTCGCTGGCCATGGTCCGGGCGGTGCTCGACATCGCCTCGGCGCTGGGGCTGACCACCATCGCCGAGGGCATCGAGACGCCCGGCCAGCTGCGCATCCTCGGCGAGCTGGGCTGTGACAAGGCGCAGGGCTTCCTGCTGTCGCGCCCGGTCCCCGCCGACGTCGCGCAGGACCTCCTCACAGGGGTGCGCTCCCTCGGCGGGACGTCCCCCGCCGTCCCCGCCCCCACGCCCGCGCCCGTCGTGGAGACGCGGTCACGATGACGACGACGGGGCGCACCGCCACCCCACGCACGCCCGGGGCCGAGGCGGCCCGGGGCCTGGGGATGGTCGGGCTGCTCTCGTCGGCCTTCGTCCTGGTCTCCACCTTCACGCCCGGGCAGTCGCTCACCGTCGACCGCGACGGCGTCCGCTGGGTCAGCCTCGCCACCGCCGCGCTCGCGGCGGCCATGTACCTGCCGGTGTGGGGACGGCTCCCGCGCCGGGCGACGCTGGTCATGGTGCCTCCAGCGCTGGCGCTCATCGCCGTCCACAACAGCGTGGGCGGGGACGACCCCTACCGCTACGGCGTCTTCTACCTGCTGCTGTTCGTGTGGATCGGCTCCCACCACCCGCGGTGGACCTCGCTGTCGACGGCGCCGCTGGCGCTGGTCTCCTACACGGTGCCGCTGCTGCTCCTGCACCACCCGGGCTCGGCCTGGACCGCCGTGTACGCCGTACCGGTCTTCGTGGCGGTCGGGGAGGTCATCGCGGCGCGGTCACGGGCGCTGGGCCTGGCCAACGCCGAGCTGCGCCGCCTCGCGCACACCGACCCGCTCACCGGTCTGCTGGACCGCCGCGCCTTCACGACGTCCGCGGAGCGGCTGCGCGCCGGCGGTGAGACCGGCGTCCTCGTGGCCTTCCTCGACCTCGACGGCTTCAAGCCCGTCAACGACACCCTCGGCCACGCCGCGGGCGACGCCCTCCTGCAGCGCATCGCCGCCTACCTCGTGGCCGACGTGCGCTCGGGGGACCTCGTGGGACGCCTCGGCGGCGACGAGTTCGCCCTCATCCTGCGCGGTGCGTCCAAGCAGGACGACGCCGCCGTGGTCGAGCGCCTCTGTGCGGCGGTGGCCGACGCCTCGCCGCCGGGCGTGCCCGTCGGGGCGAGCGTGGGCCTGGCCCACCTGGACGACCACGACGACGTCGAGGCCGCGCTGCGAGCTGCGGACGCCGCCATGTACGCCGCCAAGCGCGCCGCTCGGCCGGATCGGCGCGCACTCCACGAGACCCAGCTCGAACGGCGGTCCTGAGCGCTTCACACCAAGATCGGGGCTGTCCCCGCTCCAGTTGACTCCTGACCTCGAGGGACCACGGTCACCGCATCGTCCCCTAGCAACGCAGCGAGGTTGCCGATCGCCCCACAGACCGGGGAAAGCAGAGTGCCCCACCTGATGTCCCTGCAGGCGCGGGCCGGCGGAGACACCTGGCATCGATGATTCATCGGCTCCGCTGTCGTACCCGCACGGCATCGTTGACGTCCTCAGGTGACCTAGCGGGAGAACTCTGTGGACAAGTACGAGAGGCGTCTTTGGGAGCGCATTGACGCGGCCGAGGAGCACGGCTGCTGGCTCTGGACAGCCGGCTGCAACGGTGGTGGATACGGGCAGATGTCCTGGGAGGGTCGAATGGTCCTCGTACACCGGCGCGTGTTTGAAATGCTCATCGGTCCGATCGAGAGCGGCATGTGGTTGGACCACCTCTGTCGCGTCAAGCGCTGCTGCAACCCCGATCACCTAGAACCGGTGACCCCCCGTGAGAACACTTTGCGCGGCCATTCCCCGACGGCGCTCAACGCTGCCAAGGAGCAGTGCCCGCGCGGGCATGACTACGACGGTTTCCGCGGCCCGTCGGAGCGGTTCTGCAGGCGGTGTCAGCGCAGGCACCAAGCCGCGTACGACTCGCGTCGTCGCACAACGAACTTGCGCTCCATCGACAGCGACTGATCGGCTCCGCGGAGGGCGTGGGATTCGAACCCACGGACTGGAAGACCAGTCAGCAGCTTTCAAGGCTGCCCCGTTCGGCCGCTCCGGCAGCCCTCCTCGACTCCCCCATCCTGCCCCACGACCTCCCGCTGGCGGGCCGGAGTGTGACCGGGGGTCAGAACGACGTGCCGTACTGGGGATCCCGCTCGCCCAGCAGCGCGGCTCCGAGCCTCGCCAGGACGGCCGGCTCGTCGGCCTCGACGAGACCGGCGCGCGCCAGCGGCCCCAGCCGCGTGCCGCCGAGGTAGGTGGCCCCCAGCGCGGCGACGCCGAGGCGGACGTCGGCGGGGGCGTCCGTGCGGGTGCACTCCGCGCCGTCCGGGCCGCCGCGCAGGCGGACCCGGGCGGAGGCGTCCACGCCGCCGAGCCCGCCGTCGTCGACGACGTCGAGCACGACGTCCACCTCGCACGCGTACGTGCGGGCGGTGAGCGCCGCGGGGACGTCGAGCAGCCGCACCCAGACGCCGTCCTCCACCGCCGTGGTCGTGACGACGGCGGGGTCCACCAGCAGGTGCGGCAGCGGGTCGTCGAGGGGGGCCGCGCGTCCGGCGGTGACCTGCTCCACGAGGTCGAGCGCCAGCAGCGACCGCCACAGCGAGGCGTGGGCGGCCGGGGTGGCGGCCACGAGGTCCACCAGGCGGGCCGTGGTCTGCTCGACGACGCGGTAGGTGGCGTACCCGTCGGGGTGGACCAGCACGAACAGCTCGGTGCCCCCCGAGCGCTGGTCGGGGGTGTCGGCGAGCAGCCAGTCCCACCAGGCCGCGCTGCGGGCCATCGCGCCGGGGGTGGCGGCGCACCAGCGCTCGTGCACGGCGGCGAGGTGCCCGCGCACGGCGGAGGTGGCGGCGTGGCGCGCGACCTCGGCGCACGCCAGCGCCTCCGCGACGGGCGTGAGGCGGGCGCGGCGCCTGTCGACGCGCACGGAGCGGTTGGTGGTCGCGGCGCCGTAGCCGAAGCGGCCGTAGATGGTGGCCTCGCTGGCCGTGAGGGCCGCCACGGCCGCGCCATCGGCGACGAAGCCCGCGTGCAGGTCGGCGAACAGGCGCCTCAGCAGACCGCGGCGCCGCTGGTGCAGGGCGACGCCCACCCAGGTGACACCCGGGACGGGCAGCCGCGACCCGCCGGGCACGGTCATGGTCATGGAGTAGGCGCCCGCCACCCCGACGAGCGCGTCGGACTCGGCGAGACCGGGTGCGGCGGGCTCGTGGGCCATCACGAAGCGCTCCGGCTCGAAGAGGCGCTCGAAGCCGGCGAAGTCGGGGTCAGCCCAGGTGAAGCCGAACACGCGGCCGTCGAAGGCCCGCAGGGCGGGCAGGTCGTCGCGGGTGGCGCGGCGGAGGACGGGCTCGACGGGGGCACCGGAAGGGACGGCGGGGCTCACCCCACCGACCCTGTCAGCCCTCACCACCGCCGCGCCACCGACTTCTCCCCCGTGGTCACGGAGGGGTGGGATGGTTCGAGAGGCCGGCGGTGTTGAGCGCAGCAGGCGCAGTCTGCGCACGAGCGCGCGGAGGGACGGAGGAGCGGTGCTGGCACCGGAGGACCTGTATGAGGTGGTCGCGGAGCCGACCCCTGCTGGGACCGGCGGGCACGGCCCCGTGCTGGTGCACGCCCTCACCGGCTTCGTCGACGCCGGCGCGGCCTCCCAGCTCGTGGCGACGCACCTGCTGGGCCGGCTGGAGTCCCGCGTGCTCGCCCGGTTCGACACCGACCTCGTGCACGACTACCGCGGTCGACGGCCGCCCATGACGTTCAGCGGTGACCGGTTCGAGGACGCCGACCTGCCCGAGCTGGTGCTCCACGAGGTGCTCGACGAGGCCGGGACGCCGTTCCTGCTGCTCGCGGGCTCCGAGCCGGACCTGCACTGGCAGCGGTTCGCCACCGCCGTCCACCAGCTCGCGCAGCGCGCGGGCGCGCGGCTGGCCGTCTCGCTGCAGGGCATCCCGTGGGCGGCGCCGCACACCCGCCCGGCCGCCCTCACGGCCCACGCCAGCGACCGCGCCCTCATCGCGGGGCGGCCGCGGTGGTTCGACGCCGTGGTCGTCCCCGGTCACGCGGGCGCCTTCGTGGAGCTCTCGCTGGCCCGCGCCGGCCTGCCGTCGATGGGCTTCTCGGTGCACGTCCCCCACTACCTCGGCTCGACCACCTTCCCGCCGTCGGCGGTGGCGCTGCTCGAGGCGCTCTCGCAGGCCACCGGCCTGCAGCTGGAGGAGGCCATCACCGAGCTGGCCGCCACCGGAGTGGAGGTGCTCGTCCAGGTGGACGAGCAGGTGGCCGCGTCCACCGAGACCCGCGAGGCCGTGTCGGCGCTGGAGCACCAGTACGACGCCGTGGCCGCGGGCCGCGGGCTGACCGGCCCGTCCCTCGTCTCACCCCACCTGCCCGAGGACGAGGTGGCCGACGGTGACGAGCTGGCCGCCCAGCTGGAGGCGTTCCTGCGCTCCCAGGACAGCGGTCAGGACGGGTCCGCCACCGGCTCCTGAGGCTGGCCGCCGGACGGACCGTCGTCCGGCAGGCCGGTGGTGCGGCGGGTGACGATCGTGGCCGGGACGCCCACCGCCGTGGCACCGTCGGGGACGTCCGCGAGGACCACGGCGCCCGCTCCGACGCGGGCGTCGTCGCCCACGCGGACCGCGCCGAGCACGGTGGCGCCGGCGCCGAGCACCGCGCGGTCGCCGACGACGGGGTGGCGCCGTCCCTGCTGCTCCCCCTGCAGACCGCTGACGCGGCCGCCGAGCGTGGTGCCGTGGTAGAGCAGGACGTCGTCCCCGACGACGGCGGTCTCCCCGATGACCACGCCCATGCCGTGGTCGATGACCACCCTCCGGCCGATCCGGGCCGCGGGGTGCACCTCGACGCCGGTGCGGCGACGGGCCCAGTGGGCCAGCAGGCGCGCCGGCAGCCGTCCGCTCGGGCCGCGGTGCCACAGGGCGTGCGCGGCGCGATGGGCCCACAGCGCGTGCAGCCCCGGGGACGTGAGCACCACCTCGAGGCGCGAGTGGGCGGCGGGGTCGCGCAGGAGCACCGCGTCGACGTCCTCGCGCACCCGCTCGCGCCACGAGCGCGGCGGCTGCTGGCTCACTGCATGAGGTCGCTGTAGAGGACCGTCGACAGGTAGCGCTCCCCGAAGCTGGGGATGACGACGACGACCAGCTTGCCCTCCATCTCGGGGCGGCTGGCCACCTGCACGGCGGCCGACAGGGCGGCGCCGGAGGACAGGCCCGCGAGGATGCCCTCCTCGGCGGCCGCGCGGCGGGCCCAGGCGACGGAGGTGTCGATGTCGACGTCGACCACCTCGTCGTAGACGCTCGTGTCGAGGACCTCGGGCACGAAGTTGGGGCCGATGCCCTGGATCTTGTGGGGACCGGGCTGGCCGCCGTTGAGGATCGGAGACTCCTTCGGCTCGACCGCCACCACGCGCAGCCCGGGCTTGCGCTCCTTGAGCACCTGCCCGACGCCGGTGATGGTGCCCCCCGTGCCGATGCCCGCGACGACCACGTCGACGGCGCCGTCGGTGTCCTCCCAGATCTCCTCGGCGGTGGTGCGGCGGTGCACCTCGGGGTTGGCGGCGTTGGCGAACTGGCGCACCTGCACCGCGCCGCGCTCGGTGGCGACCTCGACGGCGCGGGCGACGGCGCCCTTCATGCCCTCGCTGCCCGGGGTGAGGACCACCTCGGCGCCGTACGCCCTCAGCAGCGCACGCCGCTCGAGGCTCATCGTCTCGGGCATGGTCAGCACCACGCGGTAGCCCCGGGCCGCACCGGCCATGGCCAGGCCGATGCCGGTGTTGCCGCTGGTCGCCTCGACGACGGTGCCGCCGGGCCGCAGCTCCCCCGACGCCTCGGCGGCGTCGAGCATGGCGACGGCGATGCGGTCCTTCACGCTCGCCGACGGGTTGTAGAACTCGAGCTTGGCGACCACCTGGGCCACCGCGCCCTCGGAGAGGCGGTTGAGGCGCACCAGCGGGGTGCGGCCGACCAGCTGCGTGACGTCGTCGTAGATGCGCACGACCGCATCGAACACCCTCGGCCCGCCGGATCTTCCCCAGGTCCCCCGGGCGGCGGCTCGGGTGGCCCGCCCGGGTCAGGCCGCGAGCTGCTGGACCGCCAGCTGCACGAGGGTCACCAGCGCCTGCTTGGTGGCGGGCCGGGCGCGCGCGTCGGTGTAGAGCACCGGCACGTGGTCGGGGATGGCGAGGGCCTCGCGGACGTCCTCCAGCTCGTGCCGGGCCACGCCGTCGAAGCAGTTGACCGCCACCACGAAGGGGATGCCGCGCTGCTCGAAGTAGTCGACCGCGGAGAAGCACTGCTCGAGGCGCTCGGTGTCGACCAGCACCACCGCGCCGATCGCGCCGCGGACCAGGTCGTCCCACATGAAGAGGAACCGGTCCTGGCCGGGCGTGCCGAACAGGTACAGCCACAGGTTGCCCGGCAGCGCGATGCGGCCGAAGTCCATGGCCACCGTGGTGGTGGTCTTGCGGTCGCTGACGCCGCCGGCGTCGTCGACCCCCACCGAGTGCTCGGTCATGGCCGCCTCGGTGCTCAGCGGCTCGATGTCGGACAGGGAGCCGATGAACGTCGTCTTGCCGACGGCGAATCCGCCCGCGATGACGATCTTGACGGTGGTGGGCGCGGCGTCACCGCTGGTCACCACCTGCGGACGGTCGGCCGTGGTGCTCACCGCGGGGCTCGTGGCCGTGCTGTCAGAGGCTGCTGATGCCATCGAGGACGCTCTCCAGGACGCTGCGGGGGGAAGTGGGCGCCCAGTCGCCGGTGCGGCCGTCCGCACCGCCGCGTGAGGAGGCGCCCGCGCCGACCGGGGGCAGGACGGGGGCGTGCACGCGCACGGCGCCCGAGCGCTGCAGGTCCGTGATGACCACGCGCACCACGGGCACGGGCAGCCGCACGTGGGCGGACAGCTCCGCCACCGAGAGCCAGCCCGACGCCGTGAGCTCCAGGATGCTCCGGCACTCGCGGGTCATGCCCGTCACCGGCGTCCCCAGCGCCTGCACCAGCGCCTCCAGCGGCAGCTCGGCCGCGGTCGGGGCACGGCGACCACCGGCAACGGCGTAGGGACGGACGGTGGGGAGCTCCTCGCCGTCGTCGTCAGCCGGACCGTGGCGGCCCGGGCGCTCGGGAGCCACCGCTCACCCCTCCCGGACGGAGCGTCCGGGACCGTCCACCGGCAGCGCGGCGCGCATCTCGGCCACCAGCTGCGGGGTCAGCGCGGCGTCGGCGCGGGAGACGAGCATGGCCATCTCGTAGCCCACCATGCCCACGTCGCACGTGGCGTCCGCGACCACCGCGAGCACGGAGCCGTCGGACACGCTCATGGTGAAGAGGAACAGCTCGTCCATCTCCACGATGGCCTGCCGCACCTCCCCTCCGCGCAGCTGCCGGGCGGCACCGCGCGTGAGGCTGGACATGCCCGCCACGATGGCGGAGAGCTGGTCCCCCTCGGTGCGGTCGAGGTCCGCCGACATCGCCATGAGCAGGCCGTCGGCGGAGACCGCCAGGGTGTTGCGGGCCCCGGGCACGCGGCGGACGAAGTCGTCCAGGAGCCAGCTGAAGCCCGCGGCGGTCGTCTCCCCTCCCGCCGGCGCCTGGGTGCTCTGGCCGGTCTGAGCTGTCACCGCTCCTCCTTGGTCTGGGTGTCGCTCGGGGCGCCCGCGGGCGTGCGGCGGGCGCGGCTGACACCGCTGGTGTACCCGGCCAGCATGCTGCGGACCTCGGACGGCTCGCGGCGCCGGGGCGGGTGCGGGGCCGCAGCGCTGCGCACGACCGGGGAGGACGACGACGGCGACCGCCGCGCCAGGGGCGCCGCACCCGAGGCGAGGGCCGACGGGCGGTAGGGCTCGCGCGGGATGCGGCCGGTCTCGAAGGACGCCAGCGCCGGGGAGACGCCGGTGGCCGGCGGCATGGAGCGCAGGGGGCGCAGCGGCGCGCCCGGCTGGGCCAGCCAGCCCGCCGCGCGGTCCGCGGCGCCGCTGTCCGCCGGCTGGGCGGTCTGCTGGGCGGTCTGCTGGGCGGTCTGTTGGGCGGTCTGCGAGACCTGCGGGGTGCGACCGGTCGGCGCCGGCGCGCGCCGCGGCAGGGCGGCCGGGGAGCCTGCGGTGGCGGCGGCCACCGGCTGGAAGGCGGCCTCGGCGGTCGGGACCACCAGGCCGGCGGGCAGCGCGGCGGGCCCGGTGGTGGTGGAACCCGCCGGGGCCGCGACCGCGGGACCGGGCACCAGCGGCGGGGCCACGGGCGCCGGTGCGGGACGCGAGGCGGCGGCGGCCGCCAGCGGTGCCTCCGAGGGCGCGGGGGGCGTCTGCGCTGCAGCGGGCGCCACGGCTCGCTGCCGGTCGGTGCGCTGGCCGCGCACGGCGGGGAAGCGGCCGCTGGCCTCCAGGGCCCGCAGCTCCCGCCGCGTCATCGGCTGGACCTCGGCCGCCGCCGCGGGCACGGGGCCGCTGACGGGCGCCGAGGCCGCCGCGGACGCTCCGGCGGGTTTCGGCTCCGCGGGCGCCTCGTCTCGGGAGGGCCGGCGCGGGAAGAGCCCGCGCCGGGGGGCGGCGCGGTCGGCG
>NZ_JACNME010000015.1 GCF_014270065.1 Quadrisphaera sp. RL12-1S
GGGAAGAGCCCGCGCCGGGGGGCGGCGCGGTCGGCGCCGCGGGCGCGCTCGGCCTCGCGGGCCGGCAGCGCGGGTGCGCCGCCGGTGCGCGTGGCGGTGGGCGCGTACGGCTCGGCGGCCTCGTCGAGGGCCGCCAGGGGCGGGGCCTGGAGGGCCGTCGGGCTCGCCTGGGTCACCGGGGGCGCGGCGGTGGGGGCGGCGGTGCCGGAAGAAGTGCCGGAAGAGGTGCCGGGGGCGGGCGCCAGCGGGGCGCGCAGCGCGCTGAGGTCCACCTGCGAGGACCCGCCGCCGGCGGGCTCGAGCTCGCCGCGGCGGGAGGTGAAGGTGCGGAAGACGGCGCTGCGACGGACCACGGCGGGGTCGGCCGGACCCGCCGGGCCTGCGGCGGGCGCAGCGGCGGCCGGGACGGCGGCCAGCACCTCGGCGCCTGCGGTCTCCCGCGCCTCGGTCGGTCCGCCCGGGGCGGGCGCCGTCGCGCCGCTCTCGGCACGCGCCCTGCGGGCCGCCTGCGCGGCCTGCGCCGCGCGCGGTGCGCGCCGCGGGAGGCCGCCCCCGGCCGTCGCCTCCGACCCCGCGGAACCCACCGGGGCCAGGGGGGCGGTGGGCCGGCGGGCCGGCACCGGGCCTGCGGCCAGGGCAGCAGCCGTCTCGGGCAGCCGCACCGCCGGCAGCGCGCCGGTGGCGGTGCCGCGGACCGGCAGCGCGGGCTGGGGCGCGCAGGCGTCGGGGTCGGCGGCCTGCACGGCACCGGCGAACACCGACGACGGCAGGGACACCGCCACCACCGTGCCGCGCGTGGCGCCCGCGTGGACCTCCACGACGGCACCGAGGCGTCGAGCGATCCGGCCCACCACGAAGTACCCCAGCTCGGAGGCGCCCACCGCGGCGCTGGCCGAGGGGTCGGCCAGGCGGGCGGCGACCTCGGCCCGCTGCGCGGACGTCATGCCGATGCCCTCGTCGGTGACGGTGAGCAGCACGCCGCCGGGTGAGGTGGAGGTGGCCACGCGCACGCGGGTGGACGGGTCGGACGAGCGGGTCGCGTTCTCGAGCAGCTCGGCGAGCAGGTGCGCGGCCGGGAGCGCCAGGTGGCCCAGCACGCCGGGGTCGGCGCCGAGGGCGAGGTCGACGCGGCGGTAGTCCTCGATCTCGCTGGACGCGGTGCGGACCACGTCGGACAGCGGCATCGGCGCTCGCAGCCGGCGGCCGCTGTCGATGCCGGCCAGCACCAGCAGCGACTCGGCGTTGCGCCGCATGCGGGTGGCGAGGTGGTCGAGGGTGAAGAGGTCCTCCAGGGTGCCGGGATCCTCCTCGGCGCGCTCGAGGGTGTCGATGAAGGACAGCTGGCGGGTGAGCAGCGCCTGGTCGCGGCGGGCGACGGTCACGAACGTGCTGGCGATGGCCGAGCGCAGCGCGGCCTGCTCCCGGGCCACCTGCACGGTGGTGGCGTTGACCTCGTTGAAGGCGGCGGCCAGGCGCCCCACCTCGTCGCGCCCCCTCACCGGGATGGGCTCGAGGTCGGCCTCCTCCACGGCGTCCTCGGAGCCGTCGCCGGAGTGGGCGGCCTCCACCAGGCGGGGCAGGCGCTCGCGCACGTCACCGGCGGCGCGGGTCAGGGCGCGCAGGGGCCCGGTGATGCTGCGCGCGATGAGCAGCGCGATGAGCAGGGGGACGACGACGGCGGCGAGCGCGCCGGCGCCCACGGCGAGAGCGGTGGTCCGCGCGGTGGTGGCCTGGGCGGCCACCGCGTCGACGCTGGCGGCTGACAGCGCCTGCGCGGACGGGGTCAGCGCGGCGATCTCGGAGTTGAGGGCCGAGCGCCACGAGTCGACCGAGGGCAGGGCGAAGCCGGCGGCGGGGTCGGCCTCGACGGCGGTGCGCAGCTGGACGAAGGCCACGCTCGGCTGCGGGATCTGCACGCCCGCGCTGCGCGCCAGGCGCACGGCCTCGCTGCGGTTGGTGGAGATCTGCGCGGTGAGGCCGAGCAGGCTGGAGCGCTCAGCGGAGTTGATCCCGCCGTTGGAGGCGAGCGCGCGGCTGCCGACGTCGCGCTCGTCGGCCAGGAGCCCCACCTGCTGCTGCACGGCCGTGGCGGCCCGCAGGGCGTCGGCGGTGGCGGGGTCGGCGTCCTCGGCGAGCGCGCCGGGCAGGTCGCTCTGCGCGCCGATGGCGGCCTCGTAGGCGGCGGACACGAGCGTCGAGCTCTGCTGGCCCTCGTCGACCAGCGCGCGGGCGTCCCGCACCTGGCCGGAGGTGGTCAGCGCCGCGGCCACGGCGCGCCCCGGCTCCTCGCCGAGGCGCTGCGTGTCCACCTGCTGCAGCTCGCGGGTCACACCGCCGAGCAGCGAGTCCGTGGCCGCGCGGGCCTGGCTCAGGTCGGTGGAGGCGCCGGTGTCCCCGCCGAGCACCCGCGTGGAGGCGGTGCGCTCGGCGTCCAGCGCGCTGACCAGCGCCGGGACGTCCCTGGCCACCTGCACGGCCTGCTGCAGCGCGGCGGCGTCGCGGGCCGCCGCGAGGCCGTTCCAGGAGAAGACGGCCGCCGCCGCCACGAGCACCAGGACCGGCAGGGCCAGCACGGCCAGGATCCGGGACCTGATGCTGAGGTTGCGGACCATGTCCACCTTCCGAGGAGCGTGTTCACCACGTGTGCGCCCGTCACCCGACCGGCGCACACCGGGCACATCCTCCCCCAGGTCTGCCTCTGCGTCGACGGCCCGGCCCCGGCCGCCCCGCGGGAGGATCGCCGGGTGCCCCCCGCTGCTGCTCCCCCCGGCGGTCCCGGCGCTGCGCAGCGCGCCGCGTCGTGGGGGGTGGTGGTCCCCGCCGGCGGACGCGGGTCCCGCCTGGGCGGGGCGGACAAGCCCGCCCTGCTCCTGGGGGGCCGCAGCCTGCTCGAGCGCCTGCTCGACGGCCTCCCCGCGGGTGTGCCGGCGGCCCTCGTGGGCCCGCGGCGGGAGCTGGCGCTGGCCGTGGACCGCCCCCTGCTGTGGTGCCGGGAGGAGCCCCCGGGCGGCGGGCCGGCCGCCGCGCTGGCGGCGGGCGCGGCGGCGCTGGCGGCGAGCGGGACGCCCGGCCCTGACGTCGTCGTCGTCCTCCCCGGCGACGCGCCGCACGCCGCGGGGGCGGTGCCGGCGCTGCTGGCCGCCCTGCGCACCTCCCCCCGGGCGCGGGCGGCGGTGGCGCTGGACGCGGGCGGGAGGCGCCAGGTGCTCGTCGCGGCCCACCGCGCCACCGCCCTGGCCGCGCGGGTGGCCGAGCTGGGCGACCGGGAGGGTCCGCGGGGGCTGGCGGGCCTGGCGGCCGCGCGGCTGCTGCCCGGCGGCGAGGAGCTCGTGGAGGTTCCCGTGCCCGAGGAGCTGCTCGCCGACGTCGACTCCCCCGGCGACCTCGAGCGCCTGGAGCAGCGGGAGCCCCTCCGCAGGGCGGACGGGCCCGAGCCTGCGTAGGGTCGATCGGGTGCGTGCCGTGGTGGTCCGATCCGCCGGAGGTCCGGAGGCGCTGGAGCTGGCCGAGGTGCCGGACCCGGAGCCCGGTCCCGGGGAGGTCCTGCTCGACGTGGTCGCCTCGGGCGTGAACCGCGCCGACCTCATGCAGCGCGAGGGGAAGTACCCACCACCCCCCGGGGCCAGCGAGGTGCTGGGCCTGGAGGTGTCGGGGAGGGTCGCCGCGCTCGGCGCCGGTGTCGAGGAGACCGCCGAGCTGCGCGTCGGAGACGCGGTCTGCGCGCTGCTGGCGGGGGGCGGGTACGCCGAGCGCGTCGTCGTCCCCGCGGGGCAGGTCATGCCGGTGCCCGCCGGTCTGGACCTCGTCGACGCCGCGGCGCTGCCCGAGGTGGCGGCCACCGTCTGGTCGACGGTGTTCATGAGCGCCGGCCTGCGCCCCGGCGAGGTGCTGCTCGTGCACGGCGGAGCCAGCGGGGTCGGGACCATGGCCGTCCAGCTGGCCCGCCAGGCCGGGGCCGTGGTGGCGGTGACCGCCGGCAGCGAGCGCAAGCTGCGCGCCTGCGCGGACCTCGGGGCCACCGTGCTGGTCGACTACTCGCGCCAGGACTTCGTCGAGGAGGTCCGCGCGGCCACCGGCGGTCGCGGCGCGGACGTGGTGCTCGACGTCGTCGGAGGCCCCTACCTGGGACGGAACCTGCAGGTGCTGGCCACCGGCGGGCGGCTCGTGCAGGTGGGGATGCAGGGCGGCCGGCGCGGCGAGGTGGACCTCGGCCTGCTGACGTCCCAGCGCCTGTCGCTGCTGGGCGCCACGCTGCGCGCGCGGCCCGTGGACGGGCCCGACGGCAAGGCGGCCATCTGCGCGAGCGTGGTGGAGCACGTGTGGCCGCTAGTGGCCGAGGGCACGGTGCGCCCGGTGGTCTCCGAGCGGGTGGCCGTCCCGGCGGGCGCCTCCCCCGAGGAGGCCGCTGCCGCGGTGCGCCGCGCGCACGCCGACCTCGAGGCGGGCGCGCACGTGGGGAAGGTCCTGCTGGTCTGGGAGAGGAGCGCGGCGTGAGCGAGCAGTCGGGTGGGCAGCCGGGTGGGCAGCGGGAGCAGCCCGACCCCGTGGTGGTGGTCTCCGGGACGGCGCTGTCCGCCGGCGGGGAGGACTCCGACGCCGCGCGCGCGGTCGGCAGCGTGGAGCAGCCGGCCAAGGTGATGCGGATCGGCAGCATGGTCCGCCAGCTGCTCGAGGAGGTCCGCGGGGCGCCCCTGGACGACGCCGGGCGGGCGCGGCTCGCTCAGGTGCACGAGCGCTCCCTCGCCGAGCTGGAGGACGGGCTGAGCCCGGAGCTCGTGGCTGAGCTGCGCCGCATCTCGCTGCCCTTCGGGGAGGGCGAGACGCCCTCGGACGCGGAGCTGCGGATCGCCCAGGCGCAGCTGGTCGGGTGGCTGGAGGGGCTCTTCCACGGCATCCAGACGGCGCTCGTGGCGCAGCAGGTGGCGGCGCGCTCCCAGCTGGAGCAGATGCGCCGCGCCCTGCCGTCCGGGCACGGTGAGCCCGGCGGGCCCGGTGGACCGGGCCAGCCGGGGCAGGGGTCCACCGGCCAGTACCTCTGACGGGCGGGCGGCCGGTGCCACCCCGGCGGCGGCTGCGCGACGTGCTCGCGCGCCGCTCCCCGGACGACCTGGAGCTCGGTGAGGGCGGCGTCTGGCGGCGCGTGCACGACAGGTTCCGCCGCGCTGTCGACAGGTACCACCAGCTGCTGGAGGGGGTGCCGGACGGACCGCTGCGCGACGCGCTGGAGCTGTGCGGCGCGCGCCTGGCGGCCTGCCTGGACGAGGTCCGCGCCGCCTGCGCCGCCGAGCAGGCGGCGCAGGCGAGCACCGGCCTGGAGGTCCCCGGCGGTGCCGCCGGGGAGCACCACGCGCGCCTGTCCCGGGCCGCCACGCTGGCGGCGCAGGCCGCGGAGGCGGTGACGATGGCCCGGGTGCGTGCCCGCACCGACCCCTCGGTGCTCGTCGACGCGTCCGGCGCCGACGCCGCCGACCGGGCCGTGGGCCAGGTCGAGGCCCTCGTCAGGGCGTGAGCTGCAGCAGGTGCTCGAGCACCTGCGCGACGCCGTCCTCCTCGCACGGCGGCGTCACCGCGCGCGCGGCGGCCAGCACGTCGGGGTGCCCGCCGCCGACGGCGTAGGAGCGTCCGGCCCAGCGCAGCATCGGCAGGTCGTTGGGCATGTCCCCGAAGGCCGCCACGTCAGCGGCGTCGACGCCCAGGCCCGCGGCCAGCTCCGCGAGCGCGCTGGCCTTGCTCACGCCCCGCGCGGAGACCTCCACCAGCCCGTCCATGCCGGAGTGCGTGGGCTCGACGAGGTGCCCCGCGACGCGCTGGACGACGTCGAGCAGCCGGTCCGACGGCGTGGACTCCTCGCGCAGCAGCAGCTTCACCACGCCGGGGTCGTCGGCGAGCAGCTCGGGCAGCTCCCCCACCACGGCGGTGCGGCGGGCGTCGAAGCGCGGCGCGTACGCCGGCTCGTGGCGGAACCCCGCGAGGGTCTCCAGCGCGGCCGAGACGCCGGGCAGCTCGCGGCGCACGGCGGGCACGGCCTCCAGCACCGCCGCCGGGGGCACCGCGTGCGAGCCGATGACCGCGCTGGTGGCCAGGTCGTAGGTGATGGCGCCGTTGGCGCAGACCACCACCACCGGCCCGAAGAGGTCGGCGAGGTCCACCACCCAGCGGGGCGGGCGGCCGGTGACGGCCACGACGTGCACCCCCGCCTCCCGGCACGCGTCGAAGGCGGCGCGGGTGCGCGCGGACACGGTGCCGTCGCTGCGGACGACCGTGCCGTCGAGGTCGGTGGCGACGAGCCGCAGGCTCACCGGGCGGTCCTCACGAGGCCGCTCGGACCAGCAGGCCCTCGAGGACGTCGGCGAGGCCGTCGTCCTGGACCGGGGCCGTGACCTCGTCGGCGGTCTCGCGGACCTCCGCCGGTCCCTGGCCCATGGCGACGCCGCGGGCGGCCCAGCGCAGCATCTCGACGTCGTTGCGGCCGTCCCCCACCGCGAGGGTCTGCGCGTGCGGCACCCCCAGGCGCACCCGGACCGGCTCCAGGGCGCTGGCCTTGGTGACGCCGAGCGGCGCGAGGTCGAGCCAGGCGGTCCAGCCGACGGCGTAGTTGACGCCGTGCAGCCCCACCCGCGCCACCAGCTCCACGAAGTCGGCCGTGGTGTGCTCGGGGCTGCGCACCACCACCCGGGTGGCGCGCTGGCCGGCCAGCTGCGCGAACTCCACGGTGCGCAGCGCCCCGTCGAGCTCCCCCTCGGGGAAGGCGCCCGCCACGAGCACGCCGCCGTCGGCGACCTCGACGGCGAAGGCGGCGTCCGGCAGCTCGCGGTGCAGCAGCACGAGCGCCTCGGCCGGGTCGAAGGTGACCACGTCCACCAGCTCGCTGCCTCCGGGCAGCGCCGGGTCGAGGCGGGCGGTCACCGCGCCGTTGCTGCAGACCGCGTATCCGGAGTCGAGGCCGAGGGCGTCGAGCACGGGCTGGGTGGAGGCCAGGGAGCGCCCGGTGGCCACCACCACGTGGTGACCGGCGGCGGCGACGGCGCGGACGGCGTCGCGCACGCGGTGGGACAGGCGGAGGTCGTGGTCGACGATCGTCCCGTCCACGTCGAGGGCCACGAGCACGCCCCCACCCTACGAGGGCGTCCCCGCCCCGAGCCGCCCCGGACCGGCGCGGCGCGCACGACCCGGGTCAGCGCGGCCCGGGTCAGCGCGGCGGGAGCTCGCCGGAGCCGCGCACGATGAGGCGCAGCGGCACCCGCTCGTGCACGGGCGGACGCCGGTCCCCGTCGATGCGCGCGAAGAGCAGCTCCGCCGCTCGGGCGCCCATCACCTCGACGTCCTGCTCGAGCACCGTGAGCGGGGGGCTGAAGGCGTCGGCACCGGCGAGGTCGTCGACGGCGGCGTAGGCGAGGTCGCGCAGCCCGAGGCGGGCCATCGCCGAGGCCAGGCCCATCGTGACGCGCGCGACGCCGGACAGCACCGCGGTGATCCCCCCACCCGGTGCGCCGGACGCCGTGTGCTCGCGCAGCACGTCGACGGCGCGCTCGGTGGTCTCGCTGGGCAGGTATCCCAGCCAGGTGGAGAGCGGCTCGAGGCCGGCCTCGCGCATGGCCGCCTCGTAGCCGCGCCGGCGCAGCTGCACGGTGGTGGCGGCCGGTCCGGAGCCCACGAAGAGGACGCGGCGGTGCCCGTGGGCCAGGAGGTGCTCGGTGAGCAGCCGGCCCGCCGCCTCGTTGTCGATGCCGACCGTGTCGGAGTGGCTGCTCGCGCTCGGGGCGTCCACCTGCACCACGGGCAGCTCGGCCGCGAGCGCGGCCAGGTAGCCCTCGGGCGCACCGGCGGTGCCGGTGGCCACCACGAGGCCCGCGACGCTGCGCGACAGCAGCGGCTCGACCGCCTCCTCCTCCGAGCGGCCGGACCCGGCGCAGGTGATGACCACGCCGTAGCCGCGCTCGTGGGCGGCCTGCTCGACCTGCGCCACGATGCGGCCGAAGAAGGGGATGGTGAAGTCCTCCAGCGCCACGCCGATGGCGGTGTCCTTGCCGCGGCGCAGGGTCCGGGCCTGCCGGTTGACGGAGTAGCCGAGCTCGCGCGCCGCCGCGCGCACGCGCTCGGCGAGCTCGTCGGTGACGCCCGCGCCGCCGTGGAGGACCCGGGAGACCGTGGACGCGCTGGTGCCCGCCGCCGCGGCCACGTCGACCAGCGTGGCCCGCCCCGCTCGCGCCGGCGCGGTCGGCGGCGCGGACGACGGCGCGGATGACGGCGCGGGGGGTGCGCTGCGGACCACCGGGTCGGCCATGGGGGTCACTGTGGCAGGAGCCGCCGGAGGGTGGCGCGGGCGCCGTCGGCGTGGAGCCCGCGCAGCGCGTCGAGGTAGGCGGAGGTGAACCGCTCGTCGTCCACGAGGTCGCCGAAGAGCTCGCGGTCGCGCACGAAGGCCAGCTCATCGCCCGCGAGCTGGCGCTGCGCGGCCTCCTGGACGCGGTCGCGGCGGCGGTCGACCACGGTGATGGGCTCGCCGTGCTCGTCGACGCCCTCGGCGTAGCGGGCCCAGCTCGCGATGACCGCGGCGGCCCGGTGCACGTCGCGCCCCGCGGCGAGGTCGGCGCGCACCACGGGCACCAGCCACTTGGGGATGCGGTCGGAGCTCTCCGCGGCCAGGCGCGCGGTGGTGTCGCGCACGTGGGGGTTGCCGAACCGCTCCTCGAGGGTGTCCTTGTACTCCTCCAGGTCCACCCCGGGCACGGGCGCGAGGGTGGGGGTGGCCTCGACGTCCATGTACGCCCGCACGAACGGCTTGAGGTCGGGGTCGGTGGCGGCCCCGTCGACGAGCTCGTGGTCGAGCAGGCGCCCGAAGTACGCCAGCGCCTGGTGGCTGGCGTTGAGCAGGCGCAGCTTCATGAGCTCGTACGGCTCGACGTCGGGCACCACCTGCACGCCGACCTCCTCCAGCGGGGGGCGGCCGGCGCCGAAGGCGTCCTCCAGGGCCCACTGGGTGAACGGCTCGCACACCACCGGCCAGGCGTCGGCGATGCCGAACTCGGCCTCGACCAGGGCGACGTCGTCGGGGGTGGTGGCGGGGGTGATCCGGTCGACCATGGAGTTCGGGAACCGGACGCGCTCGCGCACCCACTCCCCCAGGGCCTCCTCCCGCAGGGCGGCGAAGGCCGCGAACGCCGTCTGCGCCAGGTGCCCGTTGCCCTGGAGGTTGTCGCAGCTCATCACCGTGAACGGGTCCAGGCCGCGGTCACGGCGGCGCACGAGGGCCTCCACCACGAGGCCGAAGACCGTGGTGAGCTTCGCGGCGTCGGAGCCGGCGGCGGCGTCGGCGGCCACCGCGGGGGTGTCGGTGACGAACTCGCCGGTGATGTCGTCGAGGTTGTACCCGCCCTCGGTGACGGTCAGCGAGACGATCCGCGTGGTGGGGGCGGCCAGCTTCTCCACCACGGCCTCCGGGTCGTCGGGGGCGAAGAGGTACTCGACCACCGAGCCGATGACGCGGGGCTCCAGGGAGCCGTCGGGGTGCTTGAGCACCAGCGTGTAGAGGTGGTCCTGCGCGGCGAGGGCGTCGCGCATGCGGGCGTCGCCGGGGAGCACGCCCACGCCGCAGATGCCGTACTCGCGCGCCGCCTCGAAGTCCTCGGTGAGGAGCCGGTCGAGGTACACGGCCTGGTGCGCGCGGTGGAAGCCCCCCACCCCGAAGTGGACGACGCCGGCGGTCACGGCCGACCTGTCGTAGCCGGGCACCGGGACGCGCGTGCCGATCTCAGCGAGGTTCTGGGCGTTCAGCGCGGTGGCGTTCTCGGGCATCGGTGCCTCCGGGAGGTGCAGATGAGTGCAGTGGTGGTGCGGGCGGGCAGCGGGTGGTGGGTCAGCGGGCAGCCTCGAGGAAGCGCCGGTCGGCGTCCAGCGTCTGCGGGTGCGTGAAGAGCTCCTCGGCCAGGGCGGTGCCGAGGGTGGCCGCGGGCACTCCTGCCGCGGCGAGCGCCCCCACCGCCGCGAGGCTGCGCAGGCTCGCGGCGAGCACGGCGCAGCCGCTGCCGTCGAGGGCGCGGTGCATGGCGACGACGACGTCGACGGCGGCGTCCTCGTCGTCGGCGACCTTGCTCACGTAGGGGGCCACCCAGCGCGCGCCGGCGGCGCCGGCGAGCACCGCGTGGGCGACCGTGTGCGCCGCGGTGAGCAGCGTGGGCACGCCCTCGGCCGCGAGCTGCGCCGCGGCGGTGGTGCCGTCGAGCGTGGCGGGCAGCTTGACCACCACGCGCTCGCTGAGCCCCGCCAGCTGGCGGCCCCGCCCGGCCATCTCCACGGCGTCGGCGCCCCAGGTCTGCAGGAACACCGCCTGCGCGCCGTGGGCGACCGCCCAGTCGTGCACGGCGGGCACGTCGCCGCTGCCGAGGCCGGCGCGCTGCAGGATCACCGGGTTGGTGGTGATGCCGCGGAAGACGCCCGTGGCCAGCAGCGGCGCGGCTGCGGCGCGGTCGGCGGTGTCGAGGTAGAGCTCCACGGGTGCTTCACGGTCCTTGCGGTCGGGGCGGTCAGGAGAACCACATGCCGCCGTCGACGACGACGGACTGGCCGGTGATGTAGGCGGCGTCGGGTGACGCCAGGAAGGAGACCACACCGGCGACGTCGGCCGGCGTCTGGAGGCGTCCGAGGGCGATCTGGCCGGTCATGGCTGCCATCGGCGCCCCCCGCTCGGCGCCGGTGCGCTCGGACAGCGAGGCGTCGATGCCGTCCCACATGGGGGTCTGGACCACGCCCGGGCTGTAGCAGTTGGCGGTGATCTGGTGCTCGGCCAGCTCCAGGGCCACCGCCTGCGTGAGCCCGCGGACGGCGAACTTGGACGCGGAGTAGGCGCTCTGCCAGCGCCCCGCCCGGTGCGCGGCCACGGACGCGGCGCCGATGAGCCGCCCGCCCCGCCCCTGGTCGACCATGAGCCGGGCCCCGGACCGGTAGCAGTTGGCCACGCCCCGCACGTTGACCGCCAGGGTGGCGTCCCACTGCTGCGCGGTGGTCTCCAGCAGCGGCGCCGTCACCGCGATCCCGGCGTTGGCGACGACGACGTCCAGCCCCCCGAACGCCTCGGCGTGGGCCCGCACCGCCCGGTCCACCGAGTCCTCGTCGGTGACGTCCACGTGGTCGCTGCGCACCGCCGCGGCTCCCGCGCCGCCTCCGGGCGTCCCCCCGGACGTCCGGAGGCGGTCCTCGACCTCAGCGAGCGCGTCGGAGGCGCGCTCCAGGTCGAGCAGGGTCACCGCGAAGCCGTCGGCGCTCAGGCGCGCGGCGACCGCCTGCCCGACGCCGCCGGCTGCCCCGGTGACGAGCGCGGAGCGCAGCGGCCCGCGCCCGGTCACTTCACCGCGCCGAGGGACAGGCCCTGGACCAGCTTGTCCTGCGCGGCGAACCCCGCCACGAGCACCGGCAGGGAGATGACCACGGCGGCCGCGCACACCTGCGCCAGGAACAGGCCCTGGCTGGTGGCGAAGCTGGTGAGGAACACGGGGGCGGTGCCCGCGACGGTGCCGGTGAGCGTGCGGGCCAGCAGCAGCTCGTTCCAGCTGAAGATGAAGCAGATGAGCGAGGTGGCGGCGATGCCGGGCAGGGCCACGGGCGCCACCACGGACCGCAGCATGGTGACGAGCCCGGCGCCGTCCAGCTGGGCGGCCTCCATCATCTCCACCGGGACCTCGGCGAGGAAGCTGCGCATCATCCACACGGCGATCGGCAGGTTCATCGACGTGTAGAGCAGGACGAGCAGGTTGATGTTGTCCAGCAGGCCGGTGTTCTTGGCGAAGAGGAACAGCGGCAGCAGGCCCGCCACGATGGGCAGGAACTTCGTGGACAGGAAGAAGAACAGCACGTCGGTCCACTTGCTGACGGGCTTGATGGACAGGGCGTAGGCGGCGGGGACGGCCAGCACCAGCACGAGCAGGGTGGACAGGACCGACGCCGTCAGGCTGTTGATGAGCGGGGGCCAGGGCGTGGTGCCGCCGCCGGCGCCGAAGAAGGCGCGGTAGCCGTCCAGGGTGAGCGGGGCGAAGACCGACGGCGGGTTGGTGGAGGCGTCGGTCTCGGAGTGGAACGACGTCAGCAGCATGAAGAGCACAGGAGCGACGAAGAGCAGCCCCACCGCCCAGGCGGCGATCCCCCACGCGGGGTGCCCGCCCTGCTCGGGGGTGCGCCGCTTCTTGCGCGCCGGTCCCTTGAAGGAGGTCGCCGCGACGGCGCTGTTGGTGTGGGTGCTCATCGGCCGGTCTCCTCGTCGAAGAGGCTGGACACGGTGCGCAGCGCGAAGGTGGCGATGATGATCGTGCCGATCACCACGACCACGCCCTGCGCCGAGGCGAGCCCGTAGTCCTGCTGCTGGAAGAAGGTCGCGTAGACCGTGTAGGGCAGGTTGGCCGTGCCCAGGGCGCCCGCGGTCATGATGAACACGGAGTCGAAGGCCTGGACGATGTAGATGGACCCGAGCAGGCCGCCGAGCTCGAGGTAGCGGCGCAGGTGGGGGAACGTGATGTAGCGGAAGATCTGCCAGCTGCCGGCTCCGTCCATGCGGGCGGCCTCCACCACGTCACCCGGCTTGGACTGCAGGCCCGCGAGCAGGATCAGCATCATGAACGGCGTCCACTGCCAGACGAGGGACATCTCGATCGACAGCAGCGGGTGGTCGGACAGCCACACCGGCTGCGGCGGGCTGTCGGAGCCGAAGAGGGACCAGACCCACGTCAGCACGCCGTTGACGAGGCCGTAGCCGGAGTTGAGGATGCCGTGCTTCCACAGCAGGGCCGCGGCCACGGGGACCACGAGGAACGGCGCGATCATCATGGTGCGCACGGCCCCGCGGCCGAGGAACTTGCGGTCCAGCAGGAGGGCGATCGCGGTGCCGAGGACCAGGCTGACGAGGACGACGGTGGCCGTCAGCAGGATCGTGGTGATCACCGAGTTGCGGATGGTCGGGTTGGTGAAGACCTGGACGTAGTTGTCGAGGCCGGTGAACCCGATCTGGTCCGGGCGCAGTGCCCGGTAGTCCATGAACGAGATGACGATCGTGGCCAGGAACGGCAGCTGCGTGGCGGCGATCGTGAAGATCAGGGCGGGCAGCAGCGGGATCCTGCGGCGGCGCGCCTCGCGGCGGTCGCGGGCGGCCTGTCCCTGCGGTCGCTGGTAGGTGGTCCTCTGCTCCGGCGTCAGCTCCGACGCCGGCCCGGGGGCGGCTGGGGCAGCAGTGCTCATGGTGGGTCCTTCCGCCGGGCGGTGGGGGTGGGGCCCCGCCCGTCCCGGCCTGCGGGGCCGGGACGGGCGGAGGCGGTGCCGCTGGGAGGTGCGGGGGCTACTTCTTGTTGGCGTCGCCGGCGGCCTGCGCCAGCGGCTGGCCGGTGTCGAGGGCCTGCTGCACGGTCTGCTGGCCGGCGATCGCCGCGCTGACGCCCTGGCTCACCTGGGTCGCCATGCCCGCGAACTCCGGGATCGCGACGAACTGGATGCCCGGGGCCGGACGCGGCTGCACGCCCGGGTTGTTCGGGTCGGCGGCGTTGATGGCCGTCTCGGTGGCCTGGTAGAAGGCCTGCGCGGACTGCTGGTACTCCGGGATGTCGTACGTGGAGGCGCGCTTGCCGGCCGGGACGTTGGCCCACCCGACCTGCTGGCCGACGAGCTTCTCGTAGTCCTTGCCCGTGGCCCACGAGATGAACTTCCAGGCGGCGTCCTTCTTCTTAGAGGCCTCCTGGGTGGCGAACGCCCAGCTGTAGAGCCACCCCGAGGACGCCGTCTCCTTGACGGGGGCGGGCACGTAGCCGATCTTGCCCTTCACCGGGGAGCTGTCGGCCTCCAGGGAGCCGGCGGCCGAGGTCGCGTCGTACCACATGGACACGCCGCCCTGGGTCATGGCGTTGAGGCACTCGGTGAAGCCGGCGTTGGCGGCGTCGGGCTCGCCGTGCTGCTGCACGAGGTTGACGTAGAAGTTGGTGGCCTCCACGAACGGCGCGGCGCTGACCTGGGCGTTCCAGTCCTTGTCGAACCAGGTGCCGCCGTAGGTGTTCACCACCGTGGTGAGCGGGGCGAAGACCTGGCCCCAGCCGGACTGGCCGCGCAGGCAGATGCCGCGCATCTTCCCCTGGCCCTCGTCGGCCTTGGCCGCGAGGTCGGCGACCTGGTCCCAGGTGGGCTTGTCGGGCATGGTCAGGCCCTTGGCCTGGAACACGTCCTTGCGGTACATGAGGAAGGAGCTCTCGCCGTAGAACGGCTCGGCGTACTGCGAGCCGTCAGCGCCCTTGAGGCCGTCGGCGATGGGCTTGAGGACGTCGCCCTGGTCGTACCCGCTGTCCTTGCTGACGTAGTCGTCCAGGTTGGCGATCCACTTGTTCTTGGAGAAGAACGGCGTCTCGTAGTTCGAGATGGTGGCGACGTCGTACTGACCGGCCTGGCTGGAGAAGTCGGTCTGGATCTTGTCGCGGACGTCGTTCTCCGGGAGCACCGTGTAGTTCACCGTGATGCCGGTCTGCTTGGTGAAGTTGTCGGCGGTGAGCTTCTGCAGGTCCACCATCTGCGGGTTGTTGACCATGATCACGTTGATCGACTGGGCGCCGCCGCTGCTGGCGTCGCCGCCACCACCGCCGCCGCTGCCTCCGGCTCCGGCGCAGCCGGCCGTCATCACGGCCAGGCCCGCCGCAGCGGCGATGGAGGCGAGGACACGTCGTCGTGCTGCCATGGGTGGAGACCTTCTTCCTCAGGGGTGACCGGGGCGCCGGAGGCGCCGGGGGTCGGGCGGTCGGTCGGGGTGGGCGCAGCCCCAGCGGCACCGTCGGGGGTGGCGCCGGGTGCGGCCGCCCTGCGCGGCCCGCGCGTCGCCGGGTCGTGCAGGAGCCGCGTCGGTGTCTCGGGGAGGGCCCTCTCTGGTCCGCCCCCGCGACGTCGTCGTCGTGGTGCCGAGGAGTCTGCCGACTCTCTGCAAACGTTGTCAACGCGCCCTGTGTAACGAACGGGTCACGCGCTGTCGGCCTTCCGGGGGGCACGCTGGCGCGCGGCCGCGTGCGGGCACCGGGTGGACGGGGCGCGACCGGTGTGTGCTCCCATGTGCCGTCAGCGACGACCACCCCTGAGGAGCCCGACGTGCGTGCAGCGTTCCTGCCCGGAGCCAGCCGGGTCGACCTGCGACAGGTCCCCGACCCGGTCCCCGGCCACGGCCAGGTGCTGCTGGCCACGAGGGCCTCCACCATCTGCGGCTCGGACCTGAGGGCGATCTACCGCGAGCACCTCGGCGAGGGTCCGGAGGCCTACCAGGGCGTGGTCGGCGGCCACGAGCCCGCCGGCCGCGTCGTCGCCGTCGGCGAGGGGGTGGAGCGGATCTCGGTGGGTGACCGCGTGGTCGTCTACCACATCAGCGGCTGCGGGCAGTGCGACGAGTGCCGCCGCGGCTACCAGATCTCCTGCACCGGCCAGGGGCGCGCCGCGTACGGCTGGCAGCGCGACGGCGGCCACGCCGACCTGCTGCTCGCCGAGGAGCGAGACCTGCTGGTGCTGCCCGACGAGCTCACCTTCCTCGACGGCGCGGTGGTGGCGTGCGGCTTCGGCACCGCCTACGAGGCGCTGTGCCGGGTGGACGTCTCCGGGCGCGACCGGGTGCTGGTCACCGGCCTGGGCCCGGTGGGCTGCGCCCTCGGGCTGCTCGCCAAGGCGATGGGCGCCCTCCTGGTGGTGGGCACCGACCCGAGCCCGCAGCGGCGGGCCCTGGCGCTGGAGCTGGGTGCCGTGGACCACGCCGTGGGCGGTTCTGACGAGGAGCTCGACGCTCTGCTCGGGGACGGCGCCGAGGTGGCGGTGGACGCGTCCGGCAACGGCCGCGGGCAGCTGACCGCGCTGCGGCACACCCGGCGCTGGGGCCGCGCGGCGCTGGTCGGCGAGGGCGGCCACCTGTCCGTGGACGTCTCGGAGGTGCTCATCCACCGCCAGCTCACCGTGCACGGCTCGTGGGTGACCTCCACGGGGCGCATGAGCGAGCTGCTGGCCAACCTCGCCCGCTGGGGCCTGCACCCCGAGCGGCTGGTCAGCGACACCTTCACCATCACCGAGGCCGCCAGGGCCTACGAGGTGGCCGACGCCGCCACCGGCGGCAAGGTCGGCATCGTCTGGCCCGACGGGCCTGACGGGCCCGGCGAGCCCGGCGAGCCCGGCGCCTGACGCGGAGGGCTCAGGGTCGGGGTTCGAGGACCACCTCCACGCGTCGCCCGGTGCGCAGGGCCTCCACGCCGGCGGTGGTCACCGCGGTGGCCGCGTACCCGTCGTAGGAGGACGGCCCGGCAGCGGTGCCCCGCCGCGCCGCGTCGGCCCACGCCTGCACCTCGGCGTCGTAGGCGGCTTCGAACCTCTCGAGGAACCCCGCCGGCACCCGGCGCCCCCGCACGGCCGTGTCGGCGCGGGCGACGAGCGGGCCGCTCTCCGTGCCCACCAGAGCGGTCCCGCGCTCCGCCACCAGCTCGGTGCGCACCTCGTACCCGAGGCCCGTCGCGGCGCTGACCTCGACGTCGACCAGGGCCCCGCTCTGCGTCTCGAGCAGCGCGAAGACCGGGTCGGCGAGGCCCTCGGGCGCGCTCCGGCGCCGTCGGGGGGTCCTCACGGTGATGGCGGTGACCTCCTCGCCGAGGAGGAACCGCGCCCCGTCGACCTCGTGGACGAGGGAGTCGAGCACCACCGTCTCACTGGTGGAGTAGGGAGGCACCGAGGCGTTGCGGTGCGCGCAGTGCAGCAGGAGCGGGGCGCCGAGCTCGTCGGTCTCGACGAGCTGCCGCAGGGCGACGTAGCCGGCGTCGTACCGGCGCATGAAGCCCACCTGCACGAGGCGCTTCCCCGTCGTCGCGGAGACGGCGGCCTCCGCGCGCACCACCTCCAGGGCCGAGGCGACGTCGGTGGTCATCGGCTTCTCGCAGAGCACCGGCAGGCCGCGCTCGAGGCACGCCAGCAGCAGCTCGGCGTGGGTGGGGCCGGTGCTGGCGATGACGACGGCGTCGACGTCGTCGTCGTCCAGGGCGGCGAGCGCGTCGGGGGCCACCCGGACCCCCGGGTGGGCGGCCGCGACGCGCTCGGCGGTCTGCGCGGAGGCGTCGGCCACGAGCACGGGCCGCGCGCCGACCACGCGGTCGGCGAGGCGCCGCACGTGGTCGGCACCCATGGCGCCCACCCCGACCACGGCGACCCGCAGGTCAGAGGTCTGCTCGGTCATGCTCCAGCGCTCCTCGCGTCCAGCGGGCAGAGGTGCGCATGACGCCCATGATCACGGTGATCATGGGCGTCATGCGCACCGGCGGTCCGGTCAGGCGTTGGTGGGGAAGCCCAGGTCGATGCCGGCGCTGGCCTGGGTGGCCGACGGGTCGGCCCAGCGCGTGGTGACGACCTTGCCGCGGGTGAAGAAGTGCACGCCCTCCACGCCGTGGGCGTGGGTGTCACCGAACAGGGAGTTCTTCCACCCGCCGAAGGAGTAGTACGCCATCGGCACCGGCACCGGCACGTTGATGCCGATCATCCCGACGCTGACCTCGTTGGCGAAGCGGCGCGCCGCACCGCCGTCGTTGGTGAAGATCGCGACGCCGTTGCCGTAGGGGTTGGCGTTGACCAGCTCCACGGCGTCGGTGTAGCTGTCCGCGCGCAGCACCGACAGCACCGGGCCGAAGATCTCCTCGGTGTAGGCCCGCGAGGTGGTCGGCACGCGGTCCAGCAGGGTGGGGCCCAGGAAGAAGCCCTGGTTGTCCGCACCGCCGTCGGCGTCCGGGGTCACGGTGCGCCCGTCCACGACGACGTCGGCGCCGTCGGCGGCGGCCACGTCGATGTAGGAGGCCACCTTGTCGCGGTGGACCTTGGTCACCAGCGGGCCCATGTCGCAGCTGCGGCGCCCGTCACCGGTGCGGATCTTCCCGGCGCGGTCGGCGATCTTGGCGACCAGCTCATCGGCGATCCCGCCGACGGCCACCAGCGCCGAGATCGCCATGCAGCGCTCACCGGCCGAGCCGAAGCCGGCGTTGACCGCTGCGTCGGCGGCGGCGTCCAGGTCCGCGTCCGGCAGGACCACCATGTGGTTCTTCGCCCCGCCCAGGGCCTGCACGCGCTTGCCGTTCGCGGTGCCGCGCTCGTAGACGTACCTGGCGATGGGGGTGGAGCCCACGAAGGAGACCGAGGCGACGTCGGGGTGGTCCAGCAGCCCGTCGACGGCGACCTTGTCGCCCTGCAGCACGGTGAAGACGCCGTCGGGCAGGCCGGCCTCCTTCCACAGCCGCGCGATGAACAGCGCCGCCGACGGGTCCTTCTCGGACGGCTTGAGCACGACGGCGTTGCCGGCGGCGATGGCGACGGGGAAGAACCACATCGGGACCATCGCGGGGAAGTTGAACGGGGAGATCACCGCGGTCACGCCGAGGGGCTGGCGCACCGAGTGCACGTCCACAGCGGTGGAGGCGTTCTCGGTGAACATGCCCTTGACCAGGTGCGGGATGCCGCAGGCGAACTCCACGACCTCCTGGCCGCGGGCGACCTCCCCGGCGGCGTCGGACAGGACCTTGCCGTGCTCGGCGGTGATGATCGCCGCCAGCTCGGGGGCGCGGGCGTTGAGCAGCTCCCGGAAGGCGAACAGCACCTGGGTGCGCTTGGCCAGCGAGGTGTCGCGCCAGCCCGGGAAGGCGGCCTTGGCCGAGGCGACCGCCGCGTCGACGTCAGCGGGCTCAGCCAGCACCACCTGACGGGCCACCTGCCCGGTGGCGGGGTCGAAGACGTCGGCGGTGCGGGTGGAGGCGCCGGAGGTGGCGGCCCCGTCGATCCAGTGGGTCACCGTCTGGGTGGTCTCGCTCATGGCTCTCTCGCCTCAGTTCGTCTCGGAGGGCTTCAGGAAGGTGCGCTGACGGGCCTTGTGCTGGTCGTAGACCTCACGGGCCCGCTGGGTGCTCTCGAGGGTGGACACCTCGCTGACGGGGACCTCCCACCAGCTCTCGCTGGAGGGCGCGTCGACGAAGGGGTCGGTCTCGACGTGGATGACGGTGGAGGTCGGCGACGCCTTGGCGTCGAGGATGGCGGCCTCCAGCTCCTTGCGGGTGCTGGTGCGCACCACCTCGACGCCGAGGCTGGCGGCGTTGGCGGCCAGGTCGACGGGCAGGAGGTCGCCGTCGAGGCGGCCGGAGGAGGTACGGGCCCGGTACCTGGTGCCGAACCGCTGGCTGCCGAGCGACTCCGACAGCGAGCCGATGGAGGCGTACCCGTGGTTCTGCACCAGCACCACGATGATCTTCACGCCCTCCTGGACGGCGGTCACCAGCTCGGTGGCCATCATGAGGTAGGAGCCGTCGCCGACCATGACGAAGACGTCCCGGTCCTCGCCTGCGTCCCGGGCAGCCATGGCGACGCCGATGCCGCCGGCCACCTCGTAGCCCATGCAGGAGTACCCGTACTCGACGTGGTACCCCTTCGCGTCGCGGACCTGCCAGAGCTTGTGCAGGTCACCAGGCATGGAGCCGGCGGCGCACACGACCACGTCGTGCGGGTCCGACAGCTCGTTGACGGCGCCGAGCACCTGGTTCTGGTCGGGCTGGGCGTCGAGGTCGCCGGTCGAGCCCGAGGCGTCACGGGAGTACACGGAGGCGACGGTCGCGTCCCAGGCGGCCTTGAGCTCCGCCGTGCGGGCGCGGTGAGCGTCTCCGACGTCGTAGCCCTCCAGCGCCTCCGCGAGCGCCTCGAGGCCCTCGCGGGCATCGGCGACGACGGCGACGGCGGAGTGCTTCACCGCGTCGAGCGCGGCGACGTTGAGGGTGACGAAGCGGGCGTCGGGGTTGCCGAACGCCGTCCGCGACGCCGTCGTGAAGTCCTGGAAGCGGGTGCCGACGCCGATGACGACGTCGGCCTCGCGCGCCAGGGCGTTGGCGGCCGTCGTCCCGGTCGACCCGATGGCACCGACCGACTGCGGGTGGTCGAAGGACAGCGCGCCCTTGCCGGCCTGGCTCTGGCCGACGGGGATGCCCGTGGCCTCGGCGAGAGCGGCCAGGGCCGCCTGCGCACCCGAGTAGTGCACGCCTCCACCGGCGACGATGAGCGGGTTCTTCGCCGACCTGATGACCTCGACGGCCCGGGCCAGCGCGGCGCGCTCGGGCAGCGGGCGCCCGATGTGCCAGGTGCGCTCGGCGAAGAGGTCGTCGTCCCAGTCGTGGGCCTCGGCCTGCACGTCCTGCGGGAAGCAGACCGTGACGGCGCCGGTCTCGGCCGGGTCGGTGAGGACCCGCATGGCGCCGAGCAGCGCGCCGGGCAGCTGCTCGGGGCGCCAGACCCTGTCGAAGTAGCGCGAGAGCGGGCGGAAGGCGTCGTTGACGGTGACGTCGCCGGAGTCGGGACGCTCCAGCTCCTGCAGGAGCGGCCCGGCGGAGCGGGTGGCGAAGGTGTCGGCGGGCAGCAGCAGCACCGGCAGGCGGTTGATGGTGGCCAGCGCCGCACCGGTGAGCATGTTGGTGGACCCGGGGCCCACCGAGGCGGTGACGGCCCAGGTCTGCAGGCGGTCCTTGGCGCGGGCGTACGCGACGGCGGTGTGGACCATGGCCTGCTCGTTGCGGCCGAGGACGTAGGGCAGCCCGGGCTCCCGTCCGGCCTCGAGGGCCTGGAGCTCGTCCTGCAGCAGGGCCTGGCCGAGTCCGGCCACGTTGCCGTGGCCGAAGATGCCGAGCGCGCCGGCGAAGAGCTTGGTGCGCACGCCGTCGCGCTCGACGTGCTGGTTCGCGAGGAACTCCACGGTGGCCTGGGCGACCGTGAGGCGGGTGGTCACTGGGCTCCTCCGAGCGGCAGGCGGGGGTCGGTGGGCTGGTCGGCCCAGGTGGAGCGCACCCAGGCGTGGTCAGGATCGTCGACGATGCGCCAGGCGCGGTCGTCGGCGGGTCCGGCCATGGCGTTGAGGTAGTACAGGTGGTTGCCCGGCGAGGCCATGCACGGACCGTGCCAGCCGTGGGGCACCAGCACGGTGTCGCGGTCGCGGACCTCGACGAGGACGTCCACCTGGCGGTCCGCACGCTCGGACGTCGAGTAGGTCCGGTGGTAGCCGACGCCGGGCTGCCCGTCCGGGCCGGGGGCGACCTCGTAGTAGTAGACCTCCTCGAGCTCGCTCTCGTGCTCGGAGGTCTCGTCGTGCTTGTGCGGCGGGTAGCTCGACCAGTTGCCGCCGGGGGTGACCACCTCGACGGCGACGAGCTTGCTGGCCACGTCGACGTCGGCGGAGGCGAAGTTGCGCACCTCGCGGGTGCACGTGCCGGCGCCGCGCAGCTCCACGGCGACCTCGTCGACGCCGATGTGGCGGACGGGCTTGCGGACCCCCTCGGGCAGCACGCCGGTCCTGGCGCCGGGCACGCCGACGCGCGCGCCGTCGTCGTCCGGGGAGGTGGAGAGCACGGCCTTCGAGCCGGCGGGCAGGTAGAGGACGTCGGTCGGGCCCGCGAACACCGACGCGCGACCGGCGAGCTCGTAGCGGGCCGGCTCCCCCGCGTCGTCGACGACGACGGTGAGGCCGCCGCGCAGCGGGACGAGCACCACCTCGTCGTCGCCGGTGTCGAGGTGGAGCTCCTGGCCGGGGGCGAGGTCCGCCGCCCGCAGCGACGTCCACCCCCACGTCGTGATCTGGGAGGCGACCTCGGGGGTGACGCGGACGTCCCAGACGCCGTCGGCGGTGGCGCCGGCGCGCAGGTGCAGGTCGGTGGCCGTGCCGGTGCTGCTGGTCACGGGGCGGGCACCAGCACGTCGCGGACGATGGCGTCGAGCTGGGCGTCGGCCTCGAGGAACTGGCGCAGCGTGTGGCGGGTGGCGCCGTACCGCTCGAACTCCTCGACGGACATGCCGCCCTCACCCTCCAGCTCGTAGGCCTTGACGAACTCGGGGATGGTCCGCAGCGCCGCGAGGTGCTCCTCGGCCACCGGCTCGTCGATCGCGTGGGGGTTGACGGGCAGGTCGTTCTCGTTGAAGCGCGCCTGCCAGTCGAACGGCGGGGAGACGACGAGGTCGCCGCCCTGCAGCTCGCTCCACTGCATGGAGTTGCGGAAGGCCGCCGACAGGATGCGCACGCGGTAGCCGCGCTCCACGAAGAGGTGGTGCGCCTTCTTCAGCGCCGCGACGCCGGCCCACTCCAGGTGGCCCGGGTCGACCAGGACGCGGTTCTTGGCGGTCCAGCTCTTCAGCCAGTCGTCCAGGCGGCCGCCCATGATCGTGCAGACGTGGCCGAACTCGGGCATCGGGAGGCCCTCGGCCTCGCGGCGGGCCATGCCGCGCTCGATGGCCTCGGCCACGGCGACGGCCTGCGGCACGGTGAAGGAGACGGTGGCGTTGAGCGAGACGCCGCGGTAGGCCGCCTCCTCCATGGCCTCGATGCCGGTCCTCGTGGCGGGGATCTTCACGATGATGTTCTTGGCGAGCCCCGAGAACCGCTCGGCCTGGTCGGCCAGCGCCGCGGCGTCGCGGTGGAAGCGCGGGTCGGTCTGCATGGACAGGCGCCCGTTGCGGCCGCCGGAGGCCTCGAAGGCCGGCTCGAGCAGCGCTGCGGCCTCGACGGAGAGCTCCTCCACGACCATCCAGCCGAGCGCTGACTCGCCCGCGGTGGGGTTCTCCTCCGCCAGCTCGCGGATGCGCGCGGTCCAGCGGGGCTGGTCGGCCTTGATGGCGGCCAGGGCGATGACGGGGTTGCACGTGGCGCCCACGGCGCCCCAGGCGATCGAGCGGGTCAGCTCGCCGAGGGCGGCGGAGTCGTTCCACAGCGCGGTGGGGGTGGTGGCCGCGGCGACGGCGGTGGGCAGGTGCGCCTGCGACGGGTCGAGGCCGGGCAGCGGGTTCGCGCTGGTGGGCGCCGGGGCGGTGGCGGTCATGGGGAGCTCCTCCTGGAGGTCTGTGCTGCGGGGTGGTCAGCGGACGAGGGAGACGGCGGTGTCGACGGCTGCGGCGACGTCGTCGTCAGGGGGGAACAGCAGGGCGCGGCCGACGACGAGGCCGCGGACGGAGGGCAGGGCGAGCGCCCGGCGCCACGACTCGTAGGTCGCGTCGGGGGCGGTGACGGGGTCGCCGCCGAGGATCAGCGTGGGCAGGGTGGTGGCCTCCATGACGCGCTCCATGTCCTCGACCACGGGCAGCTTGAGCCACGTGCGGGCCGAGGTGGACCCGAGGCCCTGGCCGACGTGGATGGAGGCGATGACGCCCTCCGGCGTGAGGTCGTTGACGACCCTGCCGTCGGGGCGGCGGCTGCTGGTGAACGGCTCGACGAGGGCAACCCGGCCGGCGCGGTTGAGGTCGGTGACGGCGCGGGCGCAGGCCTGCAGGGTGGCGACGGTGCCGGGGTCGTCCCTGTCGATGCGCAGCAGCACCTTGCCGGCGTCGAAGCCGGCCTCGACGATGCCGGGGACGTCGTAGGCGGTCATCCGGTCGTCCATCTCGAACACCGACCCCGCGAGACCACCGCGGTTCATCGAGGCGATGACCACCTTGTCCTCCAGCGCGCCCAGGAGCAGCAGGTCCTCGGCGACGTCGGCGGTGGCCAGCAGGCCGTCCACCCCGGGGCGGGCGAGCGCGGCGCGCAGCCTGTCGAGCAGCTCGGTGCGGCTGGCCATGGCGTCGGAGCGCCCTCGGGCGGAGAGCGCGCCGCGGGCGGGGTGGTCGGCCGCCACCACCATGAGGCGGCCGTCCTCGGGGACGAACGAGGGGCGGCGCACCCTGTCGGCCAGGGCTGCGGCGACGGCCTCCGGGTGGCGGGCGCGCAGCTCGGTGACCTCGGCGTAGCTGCGGGCCCGGGGCGCCGGCACGACGGCCGGGCGGGTGCTCGCCTCAGGCACGGTCGCGCTCCCGCCCGGTGGTCATGTCGGCGTGGGCCGCCACGTGGGCGGCGATCTCCTCGGCCGTCGGCATGGCCGTGGCGCACTCGAGGCGGGAGGCGACGATGGCGCCGGCGGCGTTGCAGCGCGCCAGGAGCTCCGCCAGCGGCAGGTCCGCCAGCAGGCCGTCCACGAGGGAGCCGCCGAAGGCGTCTCCGGCGCCGAGGCCGTTGACGACCGCCACGGGGGTGGCGGGGACGACGACGCGCTCGGAGCGGGTGGCGCCCAGCACGCCGCGCGGTCCCTGCTTGACCACCGCCAGGTCCACGCCGAGCGCGAGCAGGGCGTCGGCGGCGGCGTCGGCGTCGTCCTCCCCCGTCGCCACCCAGCACTCCTCGCGGTTGCCGACGGCGACGGTGGCGTGGGCGAGCGCTCGCTGGGCCTGGGTGCGGGCGGCCTCGACGCCGCCGTCGGCGGGCCAGAAGTCGGCCCGGTGGTCCAGGTCGAGGACCGTGTGCCGGCGCGGCCCGGCCGCCGCGGCGCGGGCGGCCAGGGCGGTGTGGTGGGCGGTGCGGCTGGGCTCCTCCGACAGGCCCGTCAGCGTCACCCACAGCAGGTCGGCACCGGTGACGGCGGCCAGGTCGAGGGCGCTCGCGTCCAGCTGCAGGTCCGGCGTGGTCGGGCGGCGGTAGAACCAGATCGGGAACCGGTCCGGCGGGAAGACCTCGCAGAACGTCACGGGGGTGAGGTGGTCGGCGTCGGTGGCGACGCGGGAGTCGTCCACGCCCAGCTGGCGCAGCGAGCGCCGCACGAACCTGCCGAAGGGGTCGTCCCCGACGCCCGAGACCAGGGCGGGCCGGCGGCCCAGGCGCGCCGCGGCCACGGCCACGTTGGCGGCGCTGCCCCCGAGGAACTTGCCGAAGGTCTCCACGTCCTCCAGCCCGACGCCCGTCTGCAGCGGGTACACGTCGACGCCGCAGCGGCCCAGGACGAGGACCTCGGGCGCGGCGGGCGTGCTCACAGCGTCCTCCTCGACGTCGTGCGGGTGGTGGTGGAACCCTCGCGTCCCACCGCGACACCTGTCAAGTGTTGTCCTGACATACGGTCCTGCTGTCCTCCGGAGAGCAGCACCCGCGCGGCGGTGGTCTGCGAGAGGCCGACCTGGGAGGATCCCGTCATGGACCCCTCTGCCGCGCCCGACGTCGTGGCGCGGCTGGCGCGCGGCATCGACAGGTCGAGCCCCGTGCCGCTGTACCACCAGCTGGCCGAGCAGCTGCGCGCCGCCATCGCCGACGGCACCCTCGCCCCCGGCTCGCGCCTCGAGAACGAGGTGGCGATGGCGGAGCGGCTGGGCCTGTCCCGTCCGACCATGCGGCAGGCGCTGCAGGAGCTGGTCGACAAGGGCCTGCTGGTCCGCCGCCGCGGGGTGGGCACCCAGGTGGTGCACCCGCACGTCAACCGCTCGATGGCCCTGACGAGCCTGCACGACGACCTCGCCCGCAGCGGCAGGGCGCCGCTGACCGAGGTGCTGGGGTACGAGTCCGCCCCCGCGCCGCACGAGCTCGCCGAGGCCCTGGGCGTGGCCCCGGGGACCGAGGTGGTGACGGTCAGGCGGCTGCGCTCCGCCGACGGCGAGCCGCTGGCCATCATGACCAACCACATCCCCGCCGCGAGCGCCCCCACGCGCGAGCAGCTGGAGACCGAGGGCCTGTACGAGGTGATGCGGGCGCGCGGGGTGCAGTTCCGGGTGGCGCGCCAGACCGTGGGGGCGCGGCTGGCGACGGCGGCGGAGGCGCGCCTGCTCAACGAGCGGCCGCGGGCGGCGCTGGTGACGATGCAGCGCACCGCGTACGACGACGCCGGTCACGTCATCGAGGTGGGCGACCACGTCTACCGCGCCAGCCGGTACGCCTTCGAGACCACCCTCGTCGACCGCTGAGGGGCGGCAGGAGCACCCCGGGGCGGGGCGCTCCTGCCACCTGCTCACGACCGCTGCAGCTCGTGCTCGAGCTCTGCCAGCTCCGCGCCGCCGGCCATGAGGGCCACCAGCTCGTCGCGGCTGAGGTCGGCCTTGGCCGCGTTCGCGATGGCCCTGCCGCGCTTGAGCACCAGGAAGCGGTCGCCCACGGGGTAGGCGTGGTGCGGGTTGTGGGTGATGAAGATGACGCCCAGGCCCCGGTCGCGGGCGGCGGCGATGTAGCGCAGCACCACCCCCGACTGCTTCACCCCGAGCGCGGCCGTCGGCTCGTCGAGGATGAGGACCCGGGCGCCGAAGTGCACGGCCCGGGCGATGGCGACGCACTGCCTCTCGCCGCCGGAGAGCGTGCCGATGGGCTGGTCGACGTCGCGCAGGTCGATGCCCATCGCCGCGAGCGCGTCCTTGGTGGTGCGCCGCATGGCGGGCACGTCCATGAAGAGGCCCTTGCGGAGCTCGGAGCCGAGGAAGAAGTTGCGCCAGATCGGCATCAGCGGGACCACGGCGAGGTCCTGGTAGACGGTGGCGATGCCCTTGTCGAGCGCCTCGCGGGGGCTCTTGAGGTGGGTCGCCTCGCCGTCGACGAGGAGCTCGCCCTGGGAGTGCTGGTGGGAACCGGCGATGATCTTGATGAAGGTCGACTTGCCGGCGCCGTTGTCGCCCAGGACGCACGTGACCTCGCCGGCCCGCACGAGGGTGCTGACGCCGGACAGGGCGATGACGGGGCCGTAGTTCTTGCCGACGTCGCGCAGCTCGACGAGGGCGGTGCCGCGGGCCGCGGGCTCGCCGGGGGCCCCGGCGGCGGGAGCGGCGGCGGCCGACTCGGAGGTGGTCATGGGGGTCAGTCCCTCTCGCCCGTGGCGCGGCGGCGCACCCAGGAGTTGAGCAGCGTGGCGGCCAGGAGCATCACGCCGAGGAAGAGCTTGTACCAGTCGTTGTCCCACTGGGCGGCGGGGATGCCCTGCTTGGTCATGCCGAAGATGAGGGCCCCGAGCGCGGCGCCGATGACGGAGCCGAAGCCGCCCGTGAGCAGGCAGCCGCCGATGACGGCCGCGATGATGTACTCGAACTCCAGGCCGATGCCGAGGTTGGCCTGCACCGAGCCGGACCGCGACATGACGATCATGCCGACGAGCCAGCCGCACAGCGACACGGTCATGAAGAGCAGCACCTTGACCCGCGCCACGGGCACACCGGTCTGGCGCGCCGCGGACTGGCCCCCGCCGGAGGCGTAGATCCAGTTGCCGACCCGGGTGCGGGTGAGCAGCAGCGTGCCCAGCACCACCAGCAGCGCCCACCACAGGACGCTCGCCTTGATGCCCACCGAGCCGACCGTCACCGAGCCGGCGAAGACGGTCCGCACCGAGTCCCAGCCGTCGAGGGTGCCGATGCCGGTGGCCAGCACCGTGCCGGTGATGAGCTTGGTGACCGCAAGGTTGACGCCCTGGAGCACGAAGAAGGTGCCGAGCGTGACGATGAAGCTGGGCAGCCTGGTCTTGACCAGCACGAGCCCGTTGGCGGCGCCGACGGCCAGGCTGAACACCAGCGCCAGCCCCACGCCGACCCAGGCGTTGAGGGTGAGCTGGTAGGCCACGATCGTCGCGAAGAGCGCGCTCGAGGCCGTCTGCACGCCGGCCGACAGGTCGAACTCGCCGCCGACCATGAGCAGGGCGACGCCCACCGCCATGATCCCCAGGAGGGAGGCGGCGTCGAGGAAGTTCGCCACACCGGCGCCGGTGCGGAAGGACGGCGCGGTGTACAGGAAGAACACCAGCACCGCCGCGGCCCCGACGGCCGCCCCCAGCTCGGGGCGGCCCAGCAGGGCCCGTGCGCGGGACGTGCGGCGCAGCCGCTCGTCCGGCGGGGCGGGGGCGGCCGTGGCCGCCCCCGCTGCGCTCGTCGTCGTCATGGGGCTCCTCTCACTGCTCCGCGCTGGGCGGAGGCCTCAGCGGGTGCCGCGGGCGGCGTACTGCGCCACCGCGTCGACGTTGTCCTTGGTGACGAAGCCCGGGCCGGTGAGCACCGGCTGGCCACCGCCCACGGTGTTCGCGTTGTCCTTGTAGAGCTTGAGGAAGACGACGGGCAGGTAGCCCTGCAGGTAGGGCTGCTGGTCGACGGCGAAGAGGATCTTGCCGTCCTTGATGGCCTTGGTGACGTCGGAGTCGAGGTCGAAGGTCGCCAGCTTGGCGCTGGAGCCGGCCGCGGCGAGGGCGGCGACGGCGGAGGTGGCCACGCCGTTGTTGAGGGTCAGGACGCCGTTGATGGACGGGTCCGCCTGCAGCGCCGAGGTGATGGTGTTCTGCGCCTCGGACAGGTTGGACACGTCCACCTGCAGGTTGGTGGTGGTGCCGCCCAGCGCCTCGGCGGCGCCGGCGCAGCGGTCCTCGAGGCCCGCGTTGCCCGCCTCGTGGATGACGCAGAGGAGCTTGGTGACCCCGGCGGCCTTGAGCTGCTCACCGGCGCCCTGGCCGGCGGTCTTCTCGGTCTGGCCGACGTGGGTGATGGCGCCGAAGGCCTTGGACTCCTCCTGGCCGGAGTTGATGGTGATGACCGGGATGCCCGCGGCGACCGCGGCCTTGACGGCCGTCTCCACGCCGCCCGGGTTGGCCATCGAGACGACCAGCCCGTCCACCTTCTGCGCCACGGCGTTGTCGATGGCCTGGCTCTGCTCGTTCGGGTCGCCGGAGCCCTGGTAGGTGACGTTGACGCACTCCGCCTTGCCGGCGTCCTGCGCGCCCTTCTTGACGATGTCCCAGAAGCTGTCGCCCTGCTTGCCGTGGCTGACCACGGCGATGGTGCCGCTCGGGGAGGAGCAGCCCCCGCCGCCGCTGCCCCCCGCGGCCGCGGCGCTGGAGCTCGCGGCGGCGGCGGCGCCGCCCTGGGAGCTGCAGCTGGCGAGGGTGAGGACGGCCGCTGCTGCGGCGGCGGTGATCAGGGAGTTGCGGAACAGACGCATGGTGGCTCCTTCGCCTACGG
Source organism: Quadrisphaera sp. RL12-1S (assembly GCF_014270065.1). Classification (NCBI taxonomy): domain Bacteria; kingdom Bacillati; phylum Actinomycetota; class Actinomycetes; order Kineosporiales; family Kineosporiaceae; genus Quadrisphaera; species Quadrisphaera oryzae. Next base: position 28,735 of record NZ_JACNME010000015.1, read on the forward strand.
GTGGTGCGCCGGTCGGTCTGGCGGGTGCTGGTCTGGCGGGTGCTGGTCTGGCGGGTGCTGGTCTGACGGGTGTCGGTCAGGTGGTGCTGGTCAGGCGGTGGTGAGCGGTGCCGGGCTCGGCACCGGGGTCTGCTCGACGTCGACCGGGCGGCCCTCGCGCAGCGAGGTCGCGCACGCCTCGGCCAGCTCCAGCGCGTGCAGCCCGTCGAGGGCCGGGCTGGGGTTGTCGGTGCGCCCCGCGACGACGTCCGCGAAGGTGGCCACCTCGCGGCGGTAGGCGGTCTCCCAGCGCTGCGCGAAGCCGTCCCAGGCCGGGCCGGGCAGCAGGTCCGGGTCGGCCAGGGCGGTCAGCGGGGTGCGGGGTCCCAGGCCCGAGGCGGCGCACTCCAGCTCACCGCTGAGCTCGATGCGGTTGTCGTAGCCGCTGCCGTTGCTGCGCCCGGTGGTCAGCACCCCCAGGGCGCCGGAGGCGAAGGTGAGGACCACCGCGGCGGTGTCGACGTCGCCGAGGTGCCCGATCCGCTCGTCCACCAGCACCGACCCGGTGGCGCTGACGCGCACCGCGCGCTCCCCGAGGACCCAGGGCAGCGCGTCGAGGTCGTGGACCAGCAGGTCCAGGAAGATCCCCCCGGAGCCCGCCAGGAACTCCACCGGCGGCGGCCGGTGGTCCGCGGCGACCGCCCGCAGCAGGTAGACGGTGCCGAAACGGCCCGCGGCGACGCCGTCGCGCAGGGCCCGCACCTCGGGGTCGAAGCGCCGCTGGAAGCCCACCACCAGGGGGACGCCGGCGCGGCCGGCGGCGTCGGCGAGGCGCACGACCGTGGCGCGGTCGGTGGCCAGCGGCTTCTCGCAGAGCACCGGCACGCCGGCGCCCAGGGCCGCCAGCACCGACTCCTCGTGCACGGGGGTGGGGGTGGCCACGAGCGCCCCGTCGGCCCACCCGAGCACGGCGCCCAGGTCGGAGCTGCCGGTGACCCGTGCGGGGCCGCCGGCGGTGGCGGACAGCTCGGAGGCGGCGGCGCCGGCCCGGGCGGGGTCGACGTCGTAGAGGACGACCTCCTCGACCTGCGGGCACTGCGCCGCGAAGCGGGCGTGCATGAGGCCGATCCGGCCGACGCCGAGGACGGCGAGCTTCACGGGCGCTCCTTCGGGCCGTGGGGGGACTGGTGGCGGGAGGTGCTGCGCGAACGGTCGTTGCGCGGTGCGGCGGTGCAGCGCTTGACTGGAGTAGAGCGCTCTACTCCGATGCCGAGGAGCATCGGTGCACTCGCCCCACCGTGTCAAGGCCTATGTCAGGACAGCAGGACAGATGACGACTCCGCAGGACGCCTTCACGCCCCGCGCCGCCGGGGCGCGCCGTCCCACGCTGGAGGACGTCGCCCGTCTCGCCGGTGTCTCCCGCGCGCAGGTGTCCCTGGTGGTCAGGGGGTCGGCGCGGGTCAGCGACGCCAGCCGCGAGCGCGTGCTGAGCGCCTGCCGGGAGGTGGGCTACCGGCCCAACCTGCACGCCCGCACCCTCGCCCAGACCGAGAGCGGCATCCTCGGCGTGCTGGTCTCCGACCTGCACAACCCCTTCTTCGCCGAGGTGGTCGACGGGCTGCAGGAGGGGGTCCGCCCGGCCGGGAAGCAGCTGGTGATGGCCAGCGGCGGGCGCTCGCCCGAGGTGGAGCGCGAGGCCCTGGAGATGCTCCTGTCGCTGCACCCCACCGGCGTGGTGGTGCTGGGCTCGGTGCTGGCCGACGCCGACCTGGAGGAGCTGCTCGGCCGCGGGCTCCCGGTGCCGGTGGTCTCGGTGACGCGCGTGGTCGGGTCCGCCCTGGTGGACAGCGTGAGCATCGACGAGGCGGCGGGGGCGGAGCTGGCGGTGGCGCACCTGGCGGAGCTCGGGCACCGGCGCATCACCCACCTCGACGGCGCCGGCGGTGCGGGCGCCGCCGACCGCGCGGCGGGGTACCGCGCGGCGATGCGGCGGCACGGGCTGCAGGACCGGGCCGAGGTCTGCCCGGGCGGGTTCACCGAGGCGGCGGGGGCGGCGGCGGCCGAGGAGCTGCTGCACCGCTGCGGCGAGGACCTGCCCACGGCGCTCTTCGTGGCCAACGACATCGCCGCCGTGGGCGTGCTGTCCCGGCTCGCCGAGGCCGGCGTCGAGGTGCCCGGCCGGGTCAGCGTGGTCGGCTTCGACGACAGCTGGGTGGCGGGCAGCCGCTTCACCGCCCTCACCACGGTCCGCCAGCCCAAGCTGCGGATGGGCCTGCTGGCGGTCGCCGCCGTGCTGGAGCGCGCCGCGGGCCGCCGGGAGCCGTCGCGCACGGTCGTGGAGCCCGAGCTGGTGGTGCGCTCCACCACGGCGCCACCAGCGCGGGTCGGGCGGGGCGGTCAGGGGTGACCCGCCAGGTCCTGCTGGTCCACGCGGCCGCCCGTCCCGGGGAGCGCACCCCGTGACGGAGGCGCTGGAGCGGCGCCTCCTGGTGCCGGGCAGCGCCCTGCTGTGGGGACTGCAGTTCGCCGTCCTCGTGCCCTCCCTCGCGCTGCTGCTGGTGGCCCTCTACGGGGCGACACCGGCCCAGGTCGGCTGGGTGCTCGCGGTCTACAACGGCGCCGGCTTCGTCGCGGCCCTCGTCGTCCCCGCGCTCGCCGACCGGCGCGGTGACTACCTCGCGCCGATGCTCGGCTGCGCCGTCCTCACCCTGCTGCTGGCGGCGGCGCTGTGGGCGGTGACGTCGCTGCCCCTGGCCGTGGTCGCCCTCGTGGTGCTCGGGGCCCCCGCGGGCGTGGGGGTGTCGCTCCTCTTCGCCCACCTGCGCTCGGAGGGAGCCGGCACCCCGCAGGTGACGAGGGTGCGGGCCCTGGTCTCGTTCGCGTGGGTCGCGGGGCCGCCACTGGCCGCGTTCCTCATCGCCGGTGCCGGAGAGCGCGCGGTGCTGCCGGCGCTGGCCGTGCTCGCCGTGCTCAACGGCCTGACGACCGCGGCCCTCGTGGCCCGCCGCCGGCGCCGGCTCGCCGAGGGCGTCCCGACAGCGGGCGCCCCCGACGACGCCATCGCCGTCTCCCGCGGCGGCGTGCTGGTGGTGGCCCTCGGCTTCGTGCTGCTGCAGTCCGCGAACGCCACGGTGGTCTCGGTGATGGCGCTGTTCACCACCCGCGACCTCGGGCTGGACGTGGTCTGGTCGGGCGTCGCGCTCGGGGTGGCGGCTGCCGCGGAGGTCCCGGCGCTGCTGCTGCTCGGTCGGGTGGGCCGCCGCTCCTCGGACCTGGCGCTGGTCGTGTCGGACAGCGCCGTGGGGGTCCTGTACTTCCTGCTCATGGCCGTGGTGACCGGCCCCGTGGGCCTGGTGTCGGTGCAGCTGCTCAACGCCTGGTCGTTCGCGGTCATCGCCGGCACGGGGCTCGGGCTCTTCCAGAGGGTCGTGGCCCGCCCCGGGCTCGCGTCGGGGCTCTACGCCAACACCCGACGCCTCGGCGGAGTGGTCAGCGGCCCGGTCGTCGGGCTCGGCGGGGCGACGACGTGGGGGTACGGCGCGGCGTTCCTCGTCTGCGCAGGGCTCACGGCGCTCGGTGTGCTGCTCGTGGCGCTCGCGCTGCGGACCGCCTCCCCCTCCTCCGCGGCGGGCGCGGGGGTCACCGCAGGGGGACGTTGAACCGCGTCACCACCTGGACCGGGGCCGCCCACGACCGCGGCGGGCCGGGCAGCCCCCCGCGGGACTGCAGGAGCACGCGCGCGGCGCGGCGCAGGTGCGTGCGCAGGTCGTGGTGGAGCACCGCGGAGACCCGGCCGGCGCGCAGCAGCGCCAGGTGCTCGGCGGCGAGGTCGTGGACGACGACGACGCGCGGCTCCTGCCCGTGCCGCGCGAGCGCGTCGAGCACGGCGGTGGCGCCGCCCGCACCGGCGTACATCGCGTAGACGGCCCCGACGCCTCCGCCCGCGTCGTCGTCCTCGAGGGTCTCGCGCAGGTCGTCGAGCACTGCGCGGGAGCGGGTCTCGTCGTCGCGGACTTCCAGCACGCGCCGCGGGCCGAGCACCTCGGCGAACCCGGCGGCGCGCTCGTCCTCACCCAGGTCCACCCCGCTGCTGCGGACCACGAGCACTGCCTGCCTGTGGTGATCATGCAGAAGACCCGCACTGCGCTGCTCGGGGTGCGGGTCTTCTGCATGATCACCGATGTGGTCGAGCGGGCCCAGCCACTGGTCGACGAGGTGGGCCGCGGTCCGGCCGGCACCGCGGTTGTCCAGCCCCACGTACGCCGCCCGCTCGGAGCCCGGCAGGTCGGTGACCAGGGTGACCACGGGTACCCCGGCCTCGGCCAGCCGACCGACGGCGGCCACCACGTCGGGGTGCAGCGGCGCCTTGAGGACCACGCCGTCGGAGCGGGCCGTCGCAGCCCCGCGCAGCGCCGCCACCACGGGGGCGGGGTCCGAGCCGTCGAGCAGGTGGAAGCGCGCCCTCACGACCGCGGGCCGCAGGCCGGGCAGCTCGGCCTCCAGGGCCGTGCGCACCTCCACGGAGAAGCGCAGCGGGGCCTGGACCACCACGTCGAGCACCCAGGTGCGCCCGCCGAGCTGCAGCTGGTCGGCCTGGCGCTGCAGGTCGGCGACGGCCCGCTCCACCTGCCGGGCGGTGGAGGGCCGCACGCCGGGGCGGCCGTGCAGCACCCGGTCGACGGTGGCCTCGGACAGGCCGGCCTGAGCGGCGATCTCACGCACGCGGAAGGGGTGGCGCACTGCTCCAGGATGACGCGTCCTGATGGCTTGCTGAGGGGTTCGGCGGCCGCGCCGGGGGTCGCGCGCTCGTAGCGTCGTCACCAGCCACGGACCCGCTCGACGACGAGAGGCACCCAGATGACCGCCACCCCGCTGCGCCCCACCTCCTCGACGCCACCGGCGCGCACGCGCGTCCCCACCGGCTGGTACTCCCCCGCCGACTGCTCCCTCGACGACTTCCGGTCGATCGTCGAGGGGGGCCTGGCCGAGACGTCCCTGGACGACCACCCGTACGCCGACGCGCTCGAGCAGGGCGTGCTCGTCTACGGCTCCCGGTTGCGCGAGCACACGACCACGGCCGAGGGCCGGCGCGACGTGCAGGCCGAGCTGGCGCGGGCCCTGGCGGACGGGCCCGGGATCGTGGTGTTCAAGGGCGCCTTCGACCACGACGACGTCGACCGCGCGACGGGCGTCTTCGCCGCGATGATCGAGGAGCAGAGGGCCGCGGGCACGGCCTCCGGGGACCACTTCGCCAAGCCCGGCGCCAACGACCGGGTGTGGGGCGCGCTGGACAAGCTGGCCGTGCGCGCCCCGGAGGTGTTCGCCCGCTACTACGCCAACGACGTCCTGGCCCTCGTCTCCGAGGCCTGGCTGGGCCGCGGCTACCAGGTGACCTCGCAGGTCAACGTGGTCAACCCCGGCGGCCAGGCGCAGACCGCGCACCGCGACTACCACCTGGGGTTCATGGACCAGGCGCAGGCGCTGGGCTACCCGGCCCAGGTGCACGCGCTCTCCCCGGTGCTCACGCTCCAGGGGGCGGTGGCGCACGTCGACATGCCGGTCGAGACCGGCCCGACGCTGTACCTGCCGCACTCGCAGAAGCACCCCGCCGGCTACATCGCCTTCCACCGGCGCGAGTTCACCCAGTACTTCCTCGAGCACTCCGTGCAGCTGCCGCTGGCCAAGGGCGACGCGGCCTTCTTCAACCCCGCCCTGTTCCACGGCGCCGGCACCAACCGGAGCACCGACGTGCGCCGCATGGCCAACCTCCTCCAGGTGTCGTCGGGGTTCGGCCGGGCGATGGAGGACGTCGACCGGGTGGCGGCCTCGAAGGCGCTGTTCGGCGCGCTGAGCGCCCAGAAGGCGGCGGGGGTGGACGAGCGGTCGCTGCGCAACGTCGTGGCGGCCTCGGCGGAGGGCTACGCCTTCCCGACCAACCTCGACAGGGACCAGCCGATCGACGGTCTGGCACCGCAGACCCAGGCCGAGCTGGTCTGGCAGGCGCTGTCCGAGGGGTGGGACGCCGCGCGCTTGGAGGAGGCCCTCGACGCCCAGGCCGCCCGCCGCCGCTCCGCCGTCTGACCCCCGTGATCATGGGCGGTCGGACACCTGGTGGCCGACCGCCCATGATCACGGTCGGTGGGGTCTTGACGGTATGACCTGACAACTCGCTAGCATCGCCGGCGGCGCCCCGGCGCACCTGCACCATCTCGACGACGAGGAGCCCCTCCGGTGACCAGCCCCGCCACGCCCGTGCGCATCGCCCTCGTCGGCAGCGGCCGCATCGGCCAGGTCCACGCGGCCACGGTGCACCGCTCCGAAGGCGCGGTGCTGCAGGTCGTGGCCGACCCGTTCATCGCCGGTGCGGAGTCGGTGGTGTCCCGCTTCGGCGGCAGGGCCACCACCGACGCCCTCGAGGCCATCACCGCCGACGACGTCGACGCCGTGGTGGTCGCCTCCCCCACCTCCACCCACGTGGACCTCATCGCGGCCTGCCTGGACGCCGGCAAGCCGGTGCTGTGCGAGAAGCCGATCGACCTGGACATCGCTCGCGTCGACGGGCTGCGCGCCCGCGCCGCGGCGGCGTCGGTCCCGGTGGCCCTCGGCTTCAACCGGCGCTTCGACCCGCACTTCGCCGAGCTGCACCGCCGCGTCCAGGCCGGGGAGATCGGCCCGCTGGAGCAGCTGACCATCGTCAGCCGCGACCCGGCGCCCGCCCCGGAGGACTACATCAAGGTCTCCGGCGGCATCTTCCGCGACATGACCATCCACGACTTCGACACCGCGCGCTGGTTCGTGCCCGACGTCGTGGCCGTCACCGCGGTGGGGCTGAACCAGTTCTCCGACGTCATCGCGCAGCACGACGACTACGACGGCGCCGTGGTGACCCTCGTCGGCGCGGGTGGGCAGTCGGTGACCATCACCAACTCCCGCCACTGCGCGGCCGGCTACGACCAGCGCCTGGAGGCCACCGGCCCGCTGGGCACCCTGTCCGTCGGCAACGTCACCGACACCCTGGTGCGCTCGTCCACCGGTGCCTCCGGCGACTCCGGCGCGCCCTTCCAGAACTTCTTCCTGGAGCGCTACGCCCGCGCCTACTCCGCCGAGCTGGAGTCCTTCCTCACCGCCGTCCGCGGGGGCGAGCTGACGGGCCCCGGCTTCGAGGACGGCCGCGCCGCCCTGGTGCTCGCGGACGCCGCGGGGGTCTCGGCCCGCGAGGGCCGCACCGTCCGCGTCGACCTGTCCGCCTGAGCCCCCGCGCGGCATGACCTCCCCGGCGCTGGTCGCCAGCTGCTGGACGACCGCCGGTGACGCGCTGCCGGCGGGAGACCGCGAGCGCAGCCCTCTGCCGCTGCCCGAGCGCGTCCGCGCCGTCGCCGCCACCGGCTGGGTCGGCCTGGGCCTGCTCCACGCCGACCTCGACGGCCTGTCCCCCGCCGACCTCGCCGCGCTCGGAGGGCTGGTCCGCTCCCAGGGCCTCACCCACGTGGAGGTGGAGCTGCTCGACGGCTGGTGGGACGACGACGAGGGCGCGTGGCGGCCGCGGTGGGACCTGCTGCTCGCCGCCGCCCGTGAGCTGGGAGCGGCGCTGGTCAAGGCCACGCCACCCCCGGCCGGGCACACCGGAGACCTAGTCGTCCGCCTGCGCGCCCTCGCCGAGGAGGCGGCCGCCTCCGGAACGCGCCTCGCGCTCGAGCCGGTGCCGTGGGCGGCGGTGGCGAGCATCCCCGCCGGCGCCGACCTCGTCCGCGAGGTCGGCCACCCGGCGTTCGGTCTGGTGGTCGACGCGTGGCACGTCTTCCGGGCCGGGACGTCGCTGGAGGAGCTGGCCGCGTCGCTGTCCGGCGGCGACCCCGTCGTCGTCGCGGTGGAGCTCGACGACGCCGACGCGACCGTGGTCGGCACCCTCTTCGAGGACACCCGCGACCGCCGCCGCTACTGCGGCGAGGGGGTCTTCGACCTGCCCGGTCTCGTGCGCGTGCTGCGCGGTGCCGGGTTCGAGGGGCCGTGGGGCGTGGAGGCGCTCTCCACCGAGCACCGCGCCCTCCCCCTCGACGCCGGGCTCGCCCGCGCCCGCGACGCCGCCATCGCCGTCCTGACAGCCCCTCCTCAGCCCCGCACCCCGCTCGACCCCCAGACCCGGAGGCCCTCGTGACCGACCTGAAGATCGCTGGCGCACCCATCACGTGGGGCGTGTGCGAGGTGCCCGGCTGGGGCGCGCAGCTGCCCGTGGAGCGCGTGCTGCGCGAGATGCGCCAGCTCGGGCTGACGGCCACCGAGTTCGGCCCCGAGGGGTTCCTCCCGGTCGACCCCGCCGACCGCGCCGCCGTGCTGCGCGAGAACGGCCTGGCGGCGGTCGGCGGCTTCGTGCCCGTCGTGCTGCACGACCCCCAGCGCGACCCGCTGCCCGCGCTCCAGTCCGAGCTGGAGGCGTTCGTGGCCGCCGGCGCCGGCGTCGTCGTCCTGTCGGCCGACTCGGGGCTGGCCGGCTACGACGAGCGCGTGGAGCTGGACGAGACCGGCTGGTCGACGCTGCTGGGCAACCTCGTCCGCCTGCGCGACGCCGCCGCCGAGGTGGGCGTGCTCGCGGTGCTGCACCCGCACGTCGGCACGCTGGTCGAGTCGAAGGACGACGTCGAGCGCGTCATCGCCGGCTGCGACGTCGGGCTCTGCCTGGACTCCGGCCACCTGCTCATCGGCGGGACCGACCCCGTCGCCCTGGCGCAGGCCCACCCCGAGCGGATCCGCCACGTGCACCTCAAGGACGTCGACGCCGCCACCGCGCAGCGCGTCCGCGATGGCGAGCTGACCTACTACCAGGCGGTGCAGGAGGGCCTGTACCGCCCGCTCGGCCAGGGCGACGTCGACGTGCGGTCCCTGCTCCGCTCGCTCCTGGCCGCCGGGTACGACGGCTGGTTCGTGCTCGAGCAGGACACCGTGCTGCAGCTGCTGCCCGAGGACGGCGAGGGCCCCGTGGCCGACGCCTCCGCGAGCGCCGACCACCTGCGTCAGCTGGCCGCCGAGCTGGCCTGACCGGCGGCGCCGTCGAGGTCGGGGTCGGGGCGGGGGGACCCCTCGGCTGGAGTCCCCCCGCCCCGGTCTCAGCGCGCTCCCACGGCCTCCGGCTGCTGCTCGAGGAGCAGGGGCGCGTCGTCGTCGTCCGCCACCGCGGGCGCGGCGGCGGCGCGCTCGGCCAGGCGCAGCCAGGTGGCCACCACCGTGTCGGGGTTGAGCGAGACCGACGAGATCCCCTGGTCCACCAGCCACTCGGCGAGGTCGGGGTGGTCGCTGGGGCCCTGGCCGCAGATGCCGACGTACTTGCCGCGCTCGCGCGCCGCCGTGATGGCCAGCTCGAGGAGCTTGAGGACGGCGGGGTCGCGCTCGTCGAAGCCCGCGGCCACGAGGGCGCTGTCCCTGTCGAGCCCGAGCGTCAGCTGCGTCATGTCGTTGGAGCCGATGGAGAAGCCGTCGAAGTGCTCGAGGAACTGCTCCGCCAGCAGCGCGTTGGAGGGCAGCTCGCACATCATCACCACCTCGAGCCCGTTCTCGCCGCGCACGAGGCCGTTCTGCGCGAGCAGCTCGACCACGGCCTCGCCCTCGGCGAGGGTGCGCACGAACGGCACCATCACCTTGACGTTGGTGAAGCCCATGGCGTCGCGCACGTGGAGCAGCGCCTCGCACTCCATCTGGAAGCAGGGGGCGAAGTCCGGCGAGAGGTACCGCGAGGCGCCGCGGTAGCCCAGCATCGGGTTCTCCTCGTGCGGCTCGTAGAGGTCTCCGGCCAGCAGGTTCGCGTACTCGTTGGACTTGAAGTCGCTCAGGCGCACGATGACGGGCTCGGGCCAGAACGCCGCCGCGATGGTGGAGACGCCCTCGGCCACCCGCCGCACGAAGTACTCCCGCGGGGAGGGGTGCGCGGCGGTGCGCTGCTCCACCTGCGCGGCGACGTCCTCGGGGAGGGAGCCCACCTCGAGCAGCGCGCGGGGGTGCACGCCGATCTGCCGGTTGATGATGAACTCCAGCCGGGCCAGGCCCACGCCGGCGTTCGGCAGCCGGGAGAAGGCGAACGCCTGGTCGGGGGTGCCGACGTTCATCATGACCTTGACCGGAGGCTCGGGCATCGCGTCGAGGTGGGTGACGACCTCCTCGAAGGGCAGCAGCCCCGCGTACACGAGCCCGGTGTCGCCCTCGGCACAGGAGACGGTCACCTCGGTGCCCTCGGCGAGCAGGCGGGTGGCGTCACCGGTGCCGACGACGGCGGGGATGCCGAGCTCGCGGGCGATGATCGCCGCGTGGCAGGTGCGCCCGCCCCGGTCGGTGACGATGGCGCTGGCGCGCTTCATGATCGGCTCCCAGTCGGGGTCGGTCATGTCGGCCACGAGCACGTCGCCCGCCTGGAACTCGCGCATCTGCTCGATGCTCCGCAGCACGCGCACGGCCCCGGCGCCGATGCGCTGGCCGATGGCCCGCCCGGAGACCAGCACGTCACCGCTGCCCTGCAGCTCGAAGCGGCGCAGGGCGCCGTGGTCGGCCCGCGAGACCACGGTCTCCGGTCGCGCCTGCAGCACGTAGAGCTGGCCGTCCACGCCGTCCTTGGCCCACTCCACGTCCATCGGGCGGCCGTAGTGCTCCTCGATGACGAGGGCGTGGCGGGCGAGCTGCTCCACCTCGTCGTCGGTGAGGGAGAACACCCGCCGCTGGTCCGCGGGGACGTCCTCGAAGGCGGTGCTGGCCCCGGCCACGCGGGAGTCGGTGTACCGCATCGCGACGGCCTTCTCCCCCACCGAGCGGCTCAGCACCGCGGGCCGCCCGGCGCGCAGCGCCCGCTTGGAGACGTAGAACTCGTCGGGGTTCACCGCCCCCTGCACCACGGCCTCGCCGAGCCCGTAGGAGCTGGTCACGAAGACCACCTCGTCGAAGCCCGACTCGGTGTCCACCGTGAAGAGCACCCCGGAGGCGCCCACGTCCGAGCGCACCATCCGCTGCACGCCGGCGGACAGCGCGACGTCGTGGTCGAAGCCGTGGTGGGCCCGGTAGGCGATGGCCCTGTCGTTGTAGAGGGAGGCGTAGACGCTGCGGACGGCGGCGAGCACGTTCTCCACGCCGCCCACGTTGAGGAAGGTCTCCTGCTGGCCGGCGAAGGAGGCGTCGGGCAGGTCCTCGGCGGTGGCCGAGGACCGCACCGCCCAGGTCACGGCGTCCGGGTCCGCCTCGCGCTCCAGCAGGGCCGCGTAGGCGCCGCGGACCTCCGCCTCCAGGTCGGCGGGGAACGGCTGGGCCTCCACCCAACCGCGCACCTGCGCACCGACGCGGGAGAGCTGGGTGACGTCCTCGACGTCCACCGCGCTGACCGCCTCGACGATGCGCTGGTCCAGTCCCTCGTGCGCCAGGAAGCGCCGGTAGGCGTCGGAGGTGGTGGCGAACCCCCCGGGCACCCGCACCCCGAGGGAGGCGAGGTGGCTGACCATCTCCCCCAGGGAGGCGTTCTTGCCGCCCACCCGGGGCAGGTCGGCCATGGTGATCTGCTCGAACCACAGGACGTCGGTCATGGGGACTCATCTCCGGACAGGCGCTCTCGGCGCAGCTCGAGGGACTGGAGGATCACGGCGGACATCTCCTCCACGCTCTTGGTGGAGGAGTTCACGAAGGGGATGCGGTTGCGCTGGTAGAGCTGCTCGGCGCGGCGCAGCTCGAGGGTGCACTGGGCCAGGGAGGCGTAGCGGGACGAGGGGCGGCGCTCGTGCCGGACCTGGCTCAGCCGCAGCGGCGTGGTGGTCACCCCGAAGCAGCGGCCGGCGTACGGGGCGACCAGCGGTGGCAGCCCGTCGGTGGGGAAGTCGTCGTCGGTGAGGGGGTAGTTGGCCACGAGCACCCCGTGCTGCAGCGCGAGGTACATCGTGGTGGGGGTCTTGCCGCAGCGGCTGGGAGCCACGATGATCACCTCCGCCTGGTCGAGGGCGCGCGTGCTCTGCCCGTCGTCGTGCTCGATGGCGAACTCCACGGCGCGCATCCGCGCGAAGTACGCCGTGGTGTCACCGAGGGTGTGGAACTGGCCCAGCTGCTCCGACGCCGTGGTGTCCAGCACCTGCTCCAGCTCGGTGAGGTGCCCTCCCAGCAGGTCGATCCGGTCTCCCGGGGCCGCGGCCAGGGCCGCGAGCACCGCCGGGTCCTTGACGGTGGTGAAGACCACCGGTGCCAGGCCCGCGGCCTGGGCGCGCTCGAGCGCCCTGACCACCTGCGCCGCGCCGCGACCCCCCTCGACGAAGGGCAGCGTGCGGCGCACGAACTGCACGCCGGGGAAGTTCGCGAGCAGCGCGTTGCCGAGCGTCTGAGCCGTGATCCCCGTGCTGTCCGAGACGAAGAAGGCCGCGCGCCGCACGGGTGCCGCTCCCGGCGGGGTCAAGCCCACGCGACGGGCGACCCGCAGCTCCAGACCTCGGAGCCACCGCGGAGCCGGACGCGCAGACGCCTGCCCTCGGGCCAGGCGACGTCATCGCGCAGGGGGTGGCCGTGCTCGTCGTCCAGGGGCAGGCCCACCGAGTGGACGAGCGCCGTCCACGGCTCCCCCGCCTCGATGCGCTCCAGCGCTGCCCGGCCGACGTGCGCCTCCTCGCCGAGGGACAGGACCGCCACCGGGGAGTCCGTGAAGAGCACCCCCAGCTCCGGCCCCGGTGCACCGTTCCCGTCCACGGCGAAGGGCACCAGCCACGCGGTCCGACCCCGCGAGGCGCCGCTCAGCGCGCGCAGCGCCGCGGCCTCGCGCTGCTCCTCGTCAGCGGGCTCGGGGGTGCCGGGTCCAGCGGCGACGTCGAAGTCGCGCAGGTCGCGCAGCTCCGGGACGAGCAGGTCGTCGAGGGGCAGGTCCGAGAGGTCGGCGGCAGCCGAGGAACCTGCGGGCCTGCGGAACGTGCCCCAGCGCACTCCGGTGGCGGCCAGGCGGTGGCGCTGCTCGCCAGAACCGTCGACCAGCTCCACCGCGGCCGGGCGCAGGATGCGCCGGACGCGCATCTCCCAGGTGTGCAGGTCCCGGCGGACCGCTGCCAGGTGGGGCTCGGTGCTGGAGCGGTGGCGCTGCGCGAGGACGGTCACGCGTTCTCCTCAGGTCCGATGAGCGGGAGTCCGAGGATCTGTGGAGCCGGCAGCGCTCCGCCAGGACGTTTTGGTGTGAAGTTCGGCGGTTCTTGCGGTCTGGTCAGGAACGAGGACCAGAGACCCCTCCGTCAGCCCTCACGGCGCGCTCGGTCCCCCCGCGACCCCCTCGCCCGGGGCCCCCTCGCCCGCGCGCGGGAACCCCGCCACGGGCATCCGGTGCCTGGGCACCCGGTCGCGCGCGTACGTCACCTCGGTGTACCCGTGCGGAGCCGGACGCCCGTCGTCGCCGAGGTTGACGAAGACGATCTGGTCGATGGTGACGATCTCCTCGCGCGTGACCATGTTGCGCACCTCCGCGCGCACGGTCAGGGACGTCCGACCGAAGCGGACCACCCGCAGCCCCATCTCCACGAGGTCCCCCACCTGCGCCGGGGCCGTGAAGACCGCGGACGAGATGAGCTTGGTGACCACGCGGTGGCTGCCCAGCTGGAGGATCGCGTAGATCGCGGCCTCCTCGTCCACCCACCGCACGATGCTCCCGGCCGAGGTGGTGCCGTTCGCGTTGAGGTGCTCGGGCCTCACCCAGGTGCGGGTGCGGAAGCTGATGGGTGCGACGTCGTCACCCCGGTCTGCTGAGCCGAACACCCGCCCGACGCTACCCGGGGAACCTGTGGATGATCACTGGGTGGGGTGGTCCCTGCCCTGGGGCGTGCAGACGCAGACCCGGTCTCCGCCGGGGTCCGTCAGCACGGTGAAGGCGGGGGCCGCGCCGGTGTCCACCGCGGCTCCCGCGGAGGCGGCGGCGGCGACCACGTCCCCGGCGGCCTCGGCCGCCACGCTGACGTCCAGGTGCCACCGGCTGGGCGCGGGGGTGTCCGTGCGCTGGAACCACACCGACGGGCCGCGGTCGTGAGGGTCGACGAGCGAGCCGTCGCTCCCGCGCACCACGTAGCCCAGGGCCGCCTGCCACACGCCCTGGACGCGCTCGGGGTCGGAGGTGTCCAGCGCCAGCTCGAGGGAGCGCGGCAGCGCCGGCTCGGCGACGGCGCCGAGGCCGGCCGCCAGCTGCGAGGTGCGCCGCGCCGCCGTGACGTCGAGCGCGGTCACCCGCCAGCCGGCGCTGTGCGTGGTCCAGCTGAGGAAGACCAGGTCGTAGCGCCAGTCGAGGCTGGGGTGGTGGTCGAGCTCCTCGGACAGCGCCCCCACCCCGGCCACCAGCTCCAGGGCGAGGGCCGGCGAGGGCGCCCGGAAGGCCGTGCGCAGCGCGCCGAGGCGGCCTCGCCAGTCGGGGAGGGAGTCCAGCGCGGCCTGGGCGGCCGTGGCGTCGAGGGGCGTGCGGTCCACGGCGGTGAGGCTAGCCAGGTGCGCCCACACCGGGCCTGACCTGAGCGGTGGCCCCCACCGACCGTGGTCACCGCGACGGGGGTCGGGGACCGACCCGCGCCGCGTCAGCGGACGGGCTCGAGCACCTCGAGGCCGCCCATGAAGGGGCGCAGCGCCGCGGGGACCACCACGGAGCCGTCGGGCTGCTGGTGGTTCTCGAGGATGGCCACCAGCCAGCGCGTCGTGGCGAGGGTGCCGTTGAGGGTGGCCACGGGGCGCGTGGCGCCGTCGTCGCTGCGCTCGCGCACCGACAGGCGCCGCGCCTGGAAGGTGGTGCAGTTCGACGTCGAGGTGAGCTCGCGGTAGCGGCCCTGCGACGGGACCCAGCCCTCGCAGTCGAACTTGCGGGCGGCGCTGGTGCCGAGGTCGCCGGCGGCCACGTCGATGACGCGGTAGGGCACCTCGACCGCCTGGAGCACCTCCTCCTCCCAGGCGAGGAGCCGCTCGTGCTCGGCGGCGGCGTCCTCCTGCCGGCAGAAGCTGAACATCTCCACCTTGTGGAACTGGTGCACGCGGATGATGCCGCGGGTGTCCCGCCCGTGGCTGCCGGCCTCCCGGCGGTAGCAGGCCGACCAGCCGGCGTAGCGCTTCGGCCCGGCCGCGAGGTCGAGGATCTCGTCGGCGTGGTAGCCGGCTAGGGCCACCTCCGAGGTGCCCACGAGGTACAGGTCGTCAGCGGCGAGGCGGTAGACCTCGTCGGCGTGCTCGCCGAGGAACCCGGTGCCGGCCATGACCTCGGGCTTGACCAGCGTGGGGGTGATCATGGGGCTGAAGCCGTTGGCGACGGCGCGGTCGACCGCCAGGTTGAGCAGGGCGAGCTCCAGCCGCGCTCCCACCCCGGTCAGGAAGTAGAACCGCGAGCCCGAGACCTTCGCGCCGCGCTCCACGTCGATGGCGCCCAGCAGCTCGCCCAGCTCGAGGTGGTCCTTCGGGGCCTCCAGCGAGGGCGGGGTGCCCACCTCGCGCAGCACCACGAAGTCGTCCTCGCCGCCGGGAGGGGCGCCCTGCACCACGTTCGCGAGGCTGCGGATGAGCCGGTCGTACTCGGCGCCCTGGGCCTCGGCCTCCGCGGCGGCGGTCTTCGCCTGCTCGGCGAGGTCCTTGGCGCGGGCGAGCAGCGCGGCCTTCTCGTCCCCCTTCGCCTGGGCGACCTGCTTGCCGAGCGCCTTCTGCTCCGCGCGCAGCCCCTCGGAGGTCGTCATGGCCGCTCGGCGGGCAGTGTCGGCCGCCAGCACGGCGTCGACGACGCCCTCGTCAGCTCCGCGGGCGCGCTGGCTGGCGCGCACCGACTCCGGGTCATCGCGCAGGAGGCGCACGTCGATCACCCCGGCAAGACTAGTCGCGCTGCCCCGCGCGCCTCACGCCGATAGCGTTCCGCGCGTGACGACCACCGAGCTGATCTCCCTGGTCGTCGCCGTCGTCGCGCTCGCGCTGGCGGTCATCTCGACGACGGTGGCGGTGCAGCTGCGCCGCAGCATCGCCGAGCGGATCGCCCAGCGCGCCGCGGCCCTCGAGCGCACCGCGCCGGACCGGCGGCCGCTGGCCGCCGTCGTCGTCAACCCGACCAAGGTGGGGGACGTGGGCGGGGTGCGCACGGCCCTGGACCGGGCGTGCCGGGACCTGGAGTGGCGCGAGCCGCTGTGGCTGGAGACCACCGCGGAGGACCCCGGCACCAGCCAGGCGCGGCGAGCGCTGGCCGCGGGAGCCGACGTCGTGGTGGCCTTCGGGGGTGACGGCACCGTGCGGCGGGTGGCGGCGGTGCTCGCGGGCACGGGGACCCCGCTGGGGCTGGTCCCCGCGGGCACCGGGAACCTCCTGGCGCGCAACCTCGACGTCGTCACCTCCCGCGCGGCGGAGATCGCCCCGGACGACGTCGAGGCGGCCATGCGCGTGGTGCTGTCCGGCATCGACCGGCGCATCGACGTCGGCTGGATCTCCCTGGAGCGCCCCGGCGCCGAGCAGCCCGACGCCGAGGAGTGCTTCCTCGTGATGGCCGGCATGGGGTTCGACGCGGAGATCATGGCCGGCGCGCCCGAGGCGCTCAAGGCCCGGGTGGGGCCGGCCGCGTACTTCGTGTCGGGCCTGCAGCGGTTCAACGGGGACCGCGTGCGCATGGACATCACCGTGGACGGCGTGCCGCACCGCCGCCGCGTGCGCACGGCCGTGGTCGGCAACGTGGGCCGCGTGCAGGGCGGCCTGGCGCTGATGCCGGACGCCGAGGTGGACGACGGCTACCTCGACGTGCTCGCGATCGGCCCGCGCGGGGTGGTGGGCTGGCTGGACGTGGCGGGCCGCGTCATCACGCGCCGCACCTGGGGCGACCAGCGCCTGGCCCACTGGCGCGGCCAGCGCATCGACCTGGAGGCCGAGCAGCCCCAGGAGGCGCAGATCGACGGCGACCCGATCGGGGAGGTGCTGTCCATGCGCGTCCGGGTGGACGAGGGGGCGCTGGTGGTGCGCGTGTCCAACCGCGCCCCGCGCCGACCGGTCAGCGCTCGGGCGCGGATCCGGGCGCTGCACCTGCGCTGAGCAGCGCGGCCAGCCAGTCGCGGGCGGCGGTGAAGTCGCTGTCGGCCGTGCCGGCCGGCGGCACGGGCGCGAGGCCGTCGGCGCGCGGGTAGGAGCCCAGGAACCGCACCTGCGGGCACACGCGGTGCAGGCCCATCAGCGCCTCGGACACCCGCGGGTCCGCCACGTGCCCCTCGCAGTCGATGGAGAACGTGTACCGGCCCAGCTCGGTGCCCTGCGGGCGCGACTCGATGCGGGTCAGGTTGATGCCGCGCGTGGCGAACTGCTCCAGCAGCTCCAGCAGGGCCCCGGAGCGGTCCTGCGCCAGGGACGCCGCCACGGTGGTCTTGTCGGACCCGGTGGGCGGCGGGGGTGCGGTGGCCCTGCTGACGACGACGAAGCGCGTGACGGCGCCGGCGTTGTCCGCCACGTCGCGGGCCAGGACGTCCAGGCCGGCGGCGGCGGCGGCAGGCTCGGCGCACAGGGCGGCGTCGTAGGGGGCGTCGGGAGCGGCACCGCCGAGGACCTGGGCGGCGGCGGCCGTCGACAGCGCCGGGACGGCCACGGCGAGGGGGAGGTGCTGGGACAGCCAGCCGCGGCACTGGGCGAGGGCGTGCGGGTGGCTGCCGACGCGCCGCACGCCGGTGAGGGCCGTGCCGGGGCGGGCTGCGAGCACGAACGCCACCGGGACGAGCACCTCGGCGCGGATGGACAGCGGACGTCCCGCCCCGAGGGCGTCCAGGGTGGAGGTCACGCCGCCCTCGACGGAGTTCTCGATGGGGACGACGGCGAGGTCGGCGGCTCCCTCGCGGACGGCGTTGAGGGCGGCGTCCACGCTGGCCACCGGGATCCTCTCGGCGTCGGCCGCACCCGGGGCGCGTCCGGCGGCCACCTCGGTGAACGTGCCGGGCGGGCCCAGGTAGACCAGGCGGGGAGGGGTCACCCCCGCACCGTACCGACCCTGCTCAGGCGCCCAGGCGGTGCTCGACGGACTGCGCCGCCGCCGGGGCGAAGGGGACCAGCGCCCACACCGTGCGGTGCCCCGCGGTGTCGACCGAGGTGCCCCAGCGGCGTGCGATCTCCTCGACGATGTAGAGCCCGCGGCCGCAGGTGTCGAGCGGGTCGGCGTCGTGGGCCTCCAGCTCGCGCGGAGGTCCGTCCCCCCCGCCGCCGTCGACCACCTCGACGGCCACCTCCTCCCCCGTGAGGCGCCAGCGCACGAGCAGGCCGCCGTCGAGGGGCGTGCCGTGCCGCACGGCGTTGCCGACGAGCTCGCTGGTGACCACCGCGACGTCGTCGGCGACCGGCGAGGTGCGCGGGTCGCGCAGGAGGTCGTCGTGGAGGGCGCGCCGCACGGAGGACACCTCCTGCGGCTCGTGGCGCACGCGCACGCACCGCACGGTGCTGGCGGGCACTTCGATGCTGACCGGCACGCTGATCGACCCCTCGTCTCGGCCTCGTCTCGACTCCGACCCTGGGGTGAGTACCCCCGGTCCGCCCGGTGAAACCGCCGGATCGGCCCGGTGGGGGGATCGTGACCGGACCGCGACCACCCGGTCGCGCAGGAGGAGCACGTCACGGGCCCCGGCTCAGGCGGTCGCGTCGACGAGGACCTTGCCCACGGTCCCGCCCTCCACGGCGGTGTGCGCCTGGGCGGTCTCGGCCAGCGGGAGCACGGTCAGGGGCAGACCGGCCTCCCTGCCCACCCGCACGGCGCCCGCGTCCACGGCGGCCGCGACGTCCTCGACGGCGGCCGCCTTCGCCGCCCGGGGGGCGGTGTAGACCAGCACGAAGTGCCACTGGGCGTTGAGGGTCATCTGGTCGCGCAGCGGCACGGTGAGCTGCTCGCCGGGAGTGCCCGCGTACAGGGCGACGGCTCCGTGCTGGGCGAGGACCGCGGAGTCGAGGGCCGCGTTGGCCCCGGAGACCTCCACGACGACGTCGACACCGCCGGGCACCACCTGCCGCACCCTCGCGGCGACGTCCTCGCGGCGGTAGTCGATGACGTCGTGGGCGCCGGCGGCCGCTGCCAGCTGCGCCTTCTCGGGCCCGGAGACGGTGGCGAGCACACGCGCACCGGCCCACGCGGCCAGCTGCACGGCGGCGTTGCCGACGGCTCCGGCACCGCCCTGCACCAGCACGGTGCGCCCCTCGAAGGTGCCGGGCGCCACGCGGGAGGGTGCGGACTCCCCGAGGGTGAGGCAGCGGTGGGCGGTGAGGAACGGGATGCCGAGCGCCGCCCCCAGCTCGAAGGAGGCGTGGTCGGGCAGCGGCACCACGTGGGTGGCGGGGACGAGCACCTGCTCCGCCGCGGTGCCCCACGGGCGCCCGAAGGCCGCTTCCCAGACCCAGACCCGCCGGCCCAGCAGGGCGGCGTCGACGCCCTGCCCGACGGCGTCGACCACGCCGGCGCCGTCCTGGTCCGGCACCTGCCAGCCCGCGGCGGGCGCGGTGGTGGAGCGGGACTTCCAGTCCGTGGGGTTCACCCCGGAGAACGCGACCCGCAGCCTGACCTCGCCGGGACCGGGATCGGGGACGTCCCGCTCGACCAGCTGGAGGACCTCGGGGCCACCGGCCCGCTCGTAGACGACAGCGCGCACCCCCTCATCCTCGCGGTGATCGGCTGCCGCGCACGGCGGACGCGTCGTGCGGTGGGGAGAGCGCGGGGATGGCCGATGATGGAGCGGTGAGCGGTGGCATCCACACACAGGTGCGCGTCGACGTGGTCCCGCTGACGTGCGCGCGCTGCCGGCTGCCCGTCCCGGCGGGCCAGCGCCACCTGCGGCACGTGGACACGCGCGCCACGCCCGCCGTGCGCTTCGTGGAGTGCGGTGACTGCGCGCGGCGCGCGGGCCGCGGCGACCTGCTCGACGCCCGTCCCGGCGCGCGCCAGGCCCCCTGACCGTCTCCCGACGGTGCGCGAGCGGGTCAGGTCTGGGGCGCGGTCCACTGCTCCCAGCTCAACACCCAGTCACCCAACCCGTTCGTCAGCTCCATCGCACGATCCGTCCCCGTCACCTCCACCACATCCCCCCGCCGAGACAGGTCGAAGAACCACTTCGCGTTCGCATCCGAGACGTTCAAGCACCCGTGCGAGACGTTGCGGTGCCCCTGCGCAGCCACCGACCACGGCGCCCCGTGCACGAACTCCCCCGAGTTCGCGATCCGCGTGGCCCACTTCACCTGCGTCGCGTAGTCCTGCCCCACCGTGCGCCCGTCCATCAAGAAGTCCGCGTGCTTCTCCAGCACCAGGTGCACCCCCGACCGCGTCACGAACGCCGGATCCGCATCCTCCCGACCCGCCGAGATCGGGATCACCCGCGCCACCGCCCCGTTGACCCGCACCGTCATCTGGTGGGAATCCGTATCAGCGGTCGAGACGTGCGCATCCCCCACGGTGAAGTCCGCCGCCCGGTCCGAAGACCCCCACCGACCCCCCACCCGCACCTGCGTCATCGCCGCCTTCACCGACACCACCGTCCCCGCCGGCCAGTACACCCGCGGACGCCAGTGCACCTCCGAGTCCGTCACCCACCGCCACGCACCCTCCACCGCCGACCCGTCAGGGGCCTTCGTGCTCACGGACACCGCACCGGTCACCCCCGCACGGTCAGCCACCGGCACCGGCACCGCGAAGATCAGCGCCACCGGCATCCCGACGCCCACCACCTCACCGTCCAGCGGCATCATCTTCACCCCCGCCACCTGGTCAGCCCCGGCCACCGTGAACGCGACCTGCGCCGAGGCGGCACCGGGAGCGGCAGCAGCACCGGTGGCGGACGGCGAGGCGCTCCCGGAGCCCGACGGGCTGGAGCTGGCGGCCGCGCCCGCCGGGGCAGCCGTGGCCGTGGCGGTGTAGGCGGCACCCAGCGCCAGCGGCGCCGTGGGGCTCCAGGTGCCGTCGGAGCCCAGGGATCCCTCCACCGCGGCGCCGTCTGCCCCGGTGACCACCACCGAGGCCAGCGAGCCGCCCGTGACGGACGCCCTCACCACGGGCCGCCGAGACGCCACCTGCCCAGCGGAGACGCCGTCCACCGCCACCTGGACCTGCACCGGGACGGGGGCGGGGGCGCTGGAGGAGGGCGAGCCGGCCGCCGAGGACCCCGAGGGGCCGCACCCCGCCAGCAGACCGCCGCCTCCGAGCGCACCACCGGCCAGGGCCAGCAGGAACGCCCGCCGACCCGTGCCGACCACCACCCCGTGCTCCACCGCTCCAGGGTAGGTCGCCGACCGCCTCCACCCGGGTGCTTCGCGAGCAGCGCTCGGACCCGTCCACCGTCGCCGCACGTCAGCTCACCGGCCCGCGACGACCGGGTCCGCCACGAGGAGGACGACGGACGTGGACGCGCACCCGGTGATCCCGCTGGCGGGCACGAACGCCGCGGCCGTCTGACCGGGCGGGTACACCCGCAGGCCCGTCGCGGCCTGCGGCCGGCACTGGGAGCTGTCGTAGTTCCCGGCCTCGGCCACGCTGATGTTCGCGTAGGCGGACGCGCCGGCGCCGAGCCGCACGAGCGACGGCGTGCCCTCGCGCGAGGCCGCCGCCCCCAGCTGCTGGCCCGAGCTCCCCGTCACCAGGGACACGCCGGGGTTGCCGTAGAGGGTGCAGGCGGACCCGCCCTGGTTGGTGAACTGGATCGTGTAGTGCTGGTGGCCGGCGCTCGCGCCGCCGTCCCCGGGCAGGAGCGACAGGGCCAGCTGGCCGGTGCTGCACACCGGCGTCCCACCACCGCCACCACCGGCGCCACCACCGGCGCCACCACCACCGGCAGCGGCGCTCGAGCTGCCGCCGCCCGCCGGCGTCGTGGACGGGACGGAGGCGGGGGAGGTGGTCGAGGTCTGACCGGGAGCGCTCGTCGTGTCCGAGGGCGCCGGGCTGGACGGGGCGCCGGAGGGGGTGCTGGCCGAGGCGCTGCTCAGGGGTGCGGTGGAGCTGGGGGAGGCGTCCTGGACGCTCCCGGAGAACGAGCACCCGCTGACCAGCGCCACCAGCGCGCCTGCGCCGCCCAGCACCGCCCACCGGCGTGCGGCGTCACGGGTGGGGCCTGTCGTCGTCCTGATCACAGATGAACGGTAGGTCGCCGGGGCGACCTGCGCCGGTCACCGGTGTGACGGCCCTGCCACGCTCCGGTGCGGTCCTGTGACACGGGCTCAGCCGGGACCCTGAGCGCCGTCGGCGGCCGGGAGGACCAGCCGCACGGCGGTGCCGCGCCCCACCCGGCTCTCCACGGTGGCCGACCCCCCGTGCCGCTCCGCCACGGCCCTCACCAGCGCCAGCCCGAGGCCGCTGCCGGGGACGGCGCGGGTGCGGGGGCTGCGGTAGAGCTCCTCCCAGACCTGCTCCAGCTCCTCGGCGGCGATGCCGGGTCCGGTGTCGGCCACCTCGAGCACCACGTCCCGCCCGGAGTGGCGCGCCCGGACCTCGACGGCGCCGTCGGCGGGGGTGTACTTCACGGCGTTGTCGAGCAGGTTGACCACCGCCAGCTCGAGCACGTCGTGGTCTCCGAGCACAGGGGGCAGCGGCCACGGCGCCCGGGGCAGGTCGAGGTGCACCGACGGGCCCCGCGGGGACTCGACCACGGACACGGCGTCCTGCAGGAGCGCCGAGAGGTCGACCGGGGAGCGCTCGAGGGCTCCGGAGCGCACGTCCGCGATCTTGCGCAGGTCCCCGGTGAGGCGGCTCAGCCGCACCGCCTGCTCCTCGATGCTCGCCAGCGCCGCCGCTGCACCGCGGTCGTCGTCGTCACCTCCCCGGCCGGCGGAGACCCGGGTGCTGGAGAGGTTGGCGACGGCGGCGCGCATGGCGGTCAGCGGGTTCTTCAGCTCGTGGTCGAGGCGTGAGAGCAGCAGGCGCCGCTCCTCGGCGGCGGCGGCCACCAGCTCCGCCGCCCGCCGCCGCGCCCTGGCCTCCCGGCGGGCCAGCAGCCCCAGCACCACCAGCCCCACCGCGCTCGGCACGGCGCCCGCGGCGAGGAACCAGTCGTGCGGCTGAGCGCTCAGCGCAACGCGCACGCGCTCGTCGGGCAGCTGCCCCGTCACGGCCGCCGCCGCGAGCGCGGCGCCCACCAGCAGCGGGAGGAGGACGACGACGACGGCGAGCACCCACCGCCGCCTGCTGCGGCGCCGGGCGGCCGCGCCGTCAGGCGGGCTCGACACGTCCGGCGAAGCGGTAGCCGGACCCGGGGGCGGTGACGATCATCGCGGGGTCGGAGGAGTCGTCCTCCAGGACGCGGCGCAGCTCGGCCACGCGCGTGTCCACGGAGCGGGTGCTGGTGGCGTACGACCAGCCCCACACGGCCTCGAGCAGCCGTTCGCGGGTGAGCACCTCGTCAGGGTGGGTCATGAGGTACGCCAGCAGCGTGGTGGCGCGCGGGGTGAGCACCACCTCCCTGCCGTCGCGGGTGACGCGCTGGGAGGCGCGGTCCAGCACCACGGGCCCGCTGCGCAGCCGCTGGGCGCTGGCCAGGCCGGCCTGGGCGGCGTCACCGCCGCGGCGCAGCACCGCGCGGATCCTGGCGATGAGCTCGTAGGGGTCGAACGGCTTGTTGAGGTAGTCGTCAGCGCCCTCCTCCAGCGCCATGGCGCGCTCGGAGGACTCCCCCACCTGCGTCAGCAGGATGATCGGCGTGGTGCGCCCCTCGGCGCGGGCGGTGCGCAGCACCTCCCGGCCGTCGGTGCCGGGGAGCATGACGTCGAGCACGACGAGGTCGTACGCGCCCGCCCGCAGCCTCGACAGGGCGGCGTCACCGTCGGCGGCCACGTCCACGGTGAACCCGGAGCGGCGCAGCAGCGGGGCGAGGTTGTCGGTGATGGCGGTCTCGTCGTCCACGAGCAGCAGCGCGACCACCGCGCGGACCAGCCCTCGTCAGCCGGCGTCAGATGACGCGGGGCTCGCTGCCGTCCTCGGAGACGACCGGGCGGCCGGCGTCCTGCCAGGCGCCCATGCCGCCGTCGACCACCACCGCGTCGTAGCCGTTCTCCTGCAGCCAGGTGGCGGCGCGCGCGGCGCGCCCGCCGGCGCGGCAGAGCACCTGCAGCTCCGCGTCCCCCGGGAGCTCGCCCACGCGGGAGGGCAGGTCGCCGAGCGGCACGTGGATCGCGCCGGGGGCGTGGCCGGCGTCCCACTCGTCCTGCTCGCGGACGTCCAGCAGCACGGCGCCGTCGGGCACCTGGTCGGCGGTCACCACGGGGGCGGGCTCGGTCATGCGGGGCTCCTCGTCGGCTCGGGCTGGTCGTCCTCGGCGCCGCTGGCGCGACGGGCGCCGCGCTCGGCGGCGTCGCCGTCCTCGGCGGCGTCGCCACCATCCTGCGCCAGCGGCTCCACGCGGATGCGGGAGGGTCGGCGCCCGTCCAGCTCGACCACCGTGAACCGGTGGCCGAGGTCCCGGACCTCGTCCCCCAGGCCCGGCAGCACGCCGAGGGAGGTCATGACGAACCCGGCCAGGGTCTCGTAGGGCCCCTCGGGCAGCTCCACGCCCGTGGCCTCCTCGACCTCGTCGCGGTGCAGCAGGCCGTCCAGCTCCACGGGGCCGGTCGCGGCGCCCGTCCAGCGGGGCTCACCGGCGTGCGGGTCGTACTCGTCCTCGATCTCCCCGACCAGCTCCTCCACGAGGTCCTCGAGGGTGACGATGCCGTCGGTGCCGCCGTACTCGTCCACGACCACGGCCAGGTGGCGCCCGCTGCGCCGCATCTCCGAGAGCGACGGCAGCAGCGTCTTGCTGCCCGGCAGCAGCGCCACGGGCCTCACGAGGTCGGCCACGGTGCCCCGCTGACCGCGGTGGGCGGCGGTGAGCAGGTCGCGCACGTGCACGAAGCCGAGGACGTCGTCGGAGGACTCGCCGGTGACGGGGTAGCGGGAGTGCGGCTGGTCCTCGACCACGGAGACCGCCTCCTCCAGGTCGAGGTCGGCGGGGAGGAAGTCCACCTCCGTGCGCGGCACCATCACCTCGGACAGGCGGCGGTCGGCGGCGTCGAAGACGTCCGCGACGATGCGGCGCTCGGTCTCGTCGAGCTGCTCGTGGGTGGAGACCATGTCCCGCAGCTCCTCCTCGGTGACCTCCTCGCGCGTGGCGTTGGGGTCCAGGCCGATGAGGCGTCCCACGGCGTCGGTGGAGCGGCCCAGCAGCCACACCACGGGCCGGGTGACCGTGGCGATCCGGTCGAGCACCGGGGCCACCACCAGCGACACGCCCTCGGCCCGCTGCAGCGCCAGGCGCTTGGGCACCAGCTCGCCGAGGACCAGCGACACGTAGGTGACCAGCGCGGTCACCGCGATGAGCGCCACCACGTCCGCCACGCCCTGGCCCATCCCGAGCGACACCAGCCAGGGGGCCACGACGACGGCGATCTGGCTGCCGCCGAAGGCCGAGGCCAGGAAGCCGGACAGCGTCACGCCGATCTGCACCGCGGACAGGAACCGGTTGGTGTCGCCGGTGAGGCGCTCCACCGCGGTGCCCCGGCCCCCGCGGCCCGCCATCGCCCGGACCTGGCTCTCGCGCAGCGAGACCACCGCCAGCTCCGAGCAGGAGAAGAACCCGCCGATGAGCACCAGGACGACGACGACGGTCACGTTCAGGAGCAAGCCCGGTTCCACGCCGTCCAGTCTGGGGCAGACAGGGGGTGCGGACCCGTCGGCTGTCATCCGCCCGGAGGCCCACCCCGTCCGTGGTCGACGACCGCGCCCGTGCGCGCGCGGGCGAGCTCGGCCCGGCCTCCGCCCGTCAGCGGCAGCTGTCTCACGTCGTCGATCGTCGACGAGTCCACGGTGGTCGGGAGCTGCCCGGTGGTGACCGACGACCACCCCCCGGTCGCCGCCTCGTCGTGGACCGCTGCGCGGTCACGCCGAGGCGCGCCCGTCAGCCCGGCTGGCGCCAGGAAGGACGACCCGTCTCCGCTTCGAAGGCGGGGCGGACCGACACGGTGTCGTAGACGATGTGCAGGCGGTCGATCAGACCGTCGGAGGTCAGTCGGGCCACGTCGACGACGTCGAAGGGCGCCGGGCGTCCCGAGGGCAGCCGCCAGTCGAAGTGGAAGAAGAAGCTCACCAGCCGGGCGCCGGCGACGTCCTCTCCGCTCATCGTCCCCATCAGCTGCAGGTGGGAGGCGGAGGTGTCGGAGAAGAGCACGGGGTAGAAGTCCCTGGGGTGGAGGGGGCCGTACAGGGGCGAGTGCACGACGGCGTCGTCGCTGAACAGCGACACCGCGAGGTCCGCGTCTGCCGTCCTCAGGGCGTGCAGGTAGGTCGCTACCAGGGAGTCGCCATCCATGCGGACATCGAAGCGCAGCGGGACACGGGCGTGAGCGGTAGGGGTGCAGCGCTGCTGCCGTCGAGGACCGGGGGCGGCGAGCGGAGATCGACACGAGGTCCGCTGGTCGCCGCTGCCGTTCCGAGTGCTGGCTGATGCTCCACGGAGAGACCCCGTCCCGGGGTGGTCAGCGCAGGAACTTGGAGGTGCGCCGGTCGGCGAGCGGCTTCCCTCCGGTCTGGCAGGTGGCGCAGTACTGCAGCGACCGGTCCGCGAACGACACCTCGCGCACCACGTCACCGCAGACGGGGCAGGTCTCACCCGTGCGGCCGTGCACCCGCATCCCGGCGCGCTTGGCGTCCTTGAGCTGGGACGCCGGCTTGCCGGACGCCGCGGCGACCGCCGACGCGAGCACGTCCTTGAGGGAGGCGAACAGGCGCGACACCTCGTCGTCGTCGAGCTTTCCGGAGATCGCGAACGGGGAGATCCGCGCGGCGTGGAGCACCTCGTCGGAGTAGGCGTTGCCCACCCCCGCCAGCACGGACTGCTCGCGCAGCAGGCCCTTCACCTGCTGGCGCGACCCCGCGAGCAGGGTCTGCAGCGCCGCGAGGTCGAAGGAGCCGTCCAGCGGGTCCGGCCCGAGCGAGGCGATCGCCGGCACCTGCTGCGGGTCGCGGACCACGTGGACCGCCAGCCGCTTCTGGGTCCCCTGCTCCGTGAGGTCGAAGCCGGGGCGCCCGCCGTCGGCCTCGCTGTCGATGGCGAACAGCACGCGCAGCGCCAGCGGGCTCTTGCCGGGCCGCACCGGGGTGGTCGGCAGCTGCTCGGACCAGCGCAGCCACCCCGCGCGCGACAGGTGGACCACGAGGTGCAGCCCGTCGAGGTCGACGTCCAGCCACTTGCCGTGCCGGGCCACCCCGGTCACCGGCAGCCCCGCGAGCGCGGACGGTGGCGGGTCGAACGTCTTCAGCACGTTGATCGCGCCGACGCCCACCTCGGCGACGACAGCGGCGCCGCCCTCGGCGGCGGGGCGATCCACCAAGCGCTGGCGCAGGAAGCCGGCCAGCGCCTCGACCTCGGGCAGCTCGGGCACGTCCGCCAGCGTGCCAGGGGCTGGCCACCCGGGCACCGCTGCGCGGGCGACCACGCCCCAACGGCGCAGCGCCCGCGGCAGTCCGGGGCCACCCGGCGGAGCTCAGGCGGTCGCCCGCCCTCGCCGGAGCCCGGGGAGCCCGGGGAGCCAGCGGTGCCCGGGGAGGCTGGCGGCGCGGGCGGCGGCGTACAGCAGGGCGCTGGTGGCGGTGACGAAGAAGCCAGCCGGCCAGTCGGTCCAGTACGACAGCGCGATCGCGGTCCAGACCGTCACCAGGGCCAGGGTGACCGAGACGGCGACCGTGGCGAGGGGACGAGCCGTGACGAACCGCGCCGCCGCAGGCGGACCGACGAGAAGCGCGAACATCAGCAGCGCTCCCACCACGGGCAGCGCGGTGGTGGTGGCAGCGGCGACGAGCAGGGCGAACGCCACGGTGACGGCTCCCGGCCGGACCCCGCGGGAGGGGGCGACGGCGGGGAGCACCGAGGCCAGCAGCAGCGGCCGGAAGAGGGTCGCGCAGACCGCGATGCAGAGGACGGCGATCACGGTCATCGGCAGGACCTCGGCGTCGCTGACGCCCAGCACCTGCCCGAACAGGAGCGCGAAGACCTCTGAGGAGTACTCCGTGCTGCGGCTGAGGAACAGCGCGCCGAGGGCCAGCATCGACGCCAGCACGAGAGCGGTGATGACGTCGGACCGCGCTCGCCGCCCGAGCAGGGAGATCGTCAGAGACCCGACCAGCGCGAAGGAGGCCAGGCCCAGGAGGGGGTTGATGCCCACGAGGGTCGCCCCCGCCGCGCCGGCGAAGGCGCCGTGCGGGACGGCGTGCGCGAGGAAGGACTCCCCCCTCAGCACCACGAAGCAGCCGACGACGCCGGCGGTGACCGCGACGACGGTCCCCGCGGTCCAGGCGTTGAGCATGAAGGGCTCGAACACTCAGCCCACCTCCTCGAGCGGCCCCGCGAGGACCGCTCCCCCGCTGGGCGCTCCCGAGCCCCCCAGGCCCCGCCGGCGCCGGAGCGCGGCGGCGCCGCGCGAGGCCAGGTACACCAGCAGGACCAGGACGACGATGGAGAAGCTGACGGGCCAGTTCCCGCCGCCGCCGCTCCAGTAGTAGCTCTCGAACGCGACGAAGCAGCCCGCCACGGTGACGGCCACCGAGATCGCCGCGGAGACCACGACGGCGAGGCCGGCCCGCTTGGTCATGAGCAGGGCCGAGGCAGCGGGTCCGACCAGCAGCGCCGTGGCGAGGATCGCTCCCACGGTGAGCGCGGCCAGCTCCACGGCCAGCGCCAGCACCACCAGGAACAGCAGGCCCGTCAGGCGCGGGGAGGCTCCTCGTGCGGCGGCGAGGTCGGGGTGCAGGGAGTCGGTGAGGAGGCGCCGGTGCAGCAGCACCACCAGCGCCAGCGAGACAGCGCTCAGCCCGAGCACCACGGGCACGACCCGCGGGTCGATGACGAAGAGGGAGCCGAAGAGCACCGAGACGGCCGCGTCGCTGGTGCCGCTGCGGGAGGTGTCCCAGTAGAGGAACAGCGAGGTCAGACCGAGCCCGAAGGCGAAGACGACTCCGGTGGCGATGTCACGTCCTCGCAGCCGCGTGATCCCGATGCCGTCCATGGCGAGGGCGGCGAGGACCCCCGCGGCCACGAACCCCCACAGCTGGTCCAGGCCCACCAGGAGGGCGCCCGACCCGCCGACCGCCCCGAGCTCGGCGAGGGCGTGACCGGCGAAGGACTGCCCCCGGATGACGGTGAAGACCCCGACGACGCCGGTGACGACGGCGACGAGGACGCCGACGGCGAGCGCCGAGCGCACGGTCGGGCTGAGCCAGAAGGCGTCGAGCGCGGCGGTCATGCGCGCGGCTCCCCACCGGCGAGCGCGGGCGCGGACTCGGGCACCGGGGCCTCCTGGTCGGCGAGGACGACGAGGCGGCCCCCGGCCCGGAGCACCTGGATGGGACGGCCGTAGAGGCGGGTGAGCACCTCCGGACGCACGACCTCCTCCGGCGTTCCCGTCACGGCGCGGCCACCGGCCAGGTACACCACGCGGTCGAGCACGGGCAGGAGCGTGGTGATCTCGTGCGCGGTGAGGACCACCGCGACGCCGCGCTCGCGGCGGATCCTCGCGAGGAGCGCGATGACGTCCGCCGCGTTCGCGGGGTCGAGGTTGGCGAGCGGCTCGTCGAGCAGCAGCACCGCGGGCTCCGCCACCAGTGCGTGCGCGATGAGCACGCGCTGCTGCTGCCCGCCGGAGAGCTCACCGACGCGGCGGTCGGCCAGGTGGAGCGCGCCGACGGCGTCGAGGGCGTCCTCCACGCGCCGGCGGTCGGCCGAGCGGCGCAGTGGGATCCCCAGGCGGCCGCCGTCGATCCCGAGCTGGACGACGTCGCGGACCCTCAGGGGGGTGTCTGCGTCGAGCGCCACCTTCTGCGGGAGGTAGCCGAGGCCCGCGGGGCCGCGTCGGCCGTCGCCGCGCACGACCGCCCCCGTCGTCGGCCGCTGGAGCCCGAGCAGGACGCGCAGCAGCGTCGTCTTCCCGGCGCCGTTGGCGCCGATGAGCCCGACCAGCTGACCCGAGTCGATGCTGACGTCGACGCCGTCGAGCACGCGGTGGCCGCCGAGGTCCACCCGGACGTCCTGGGCGAGGAGGACGGGCGTGGAGGCCCGCTGCTGCGCGTCCACCGGCTCAGAGGTGCTCGGTCGAGGTGCCGCTGCTGATGGCGCTGTCCAGCGCCTTCACCTCGGCGAGCATCCACCGCTGGTAGTCGTAGCCCGACGGCATCGTCTCGTAGACGCCCACCACGGGGATCCCGTTGGCCTTGGCCAGGGAGAGGTACCGGGCGGTGGTGGAGTCGGTGACCTGCTGGTTGTAGAGGAAGACCTTGACCTGGCGACCGGTGAACAGCGCGTCCTGCGCGGCGGAGTCCTGCGGCGACGGGTCGGTGTCGTTCATGATCGCCGCCTGCAGGGAGAAGGGGGTCTTGATGTCCACCCCGGCGGCCTGGAGCGCGTAGTCGGCGACGGGTTCCGTCACGGCCACGGGGACGCCCGGGTGCTGCGCCTTGAGCGCGGCGAGCGCGTCGTCCCAGGGCTGGAGCGAGGCCGTGAAGCTCTGGAGGTTCTTCTCGAAGTAGGCCTTGTGCTCGGGCTGCAGCGCGCTGAGCGCGGCGGCGATCTTGGCTCCGACGGCGGGCATCGTCTTCGGGTCGTACCAGAGGTGCGGGTTCGGGGCGCTGTCGGGCAGCCCCAGCACGTCCTGGGCGACGATGACGGTGCGGCCCGTGCCGGGGGAGGCCTGCTCCAGCTTGGTCATGAAGTCGTCGTAGCCGACGCCGTTCTGGACGATGAGCTGGGCCTTGCTGATCTCCTCCGCGACGCTCGGGCTCGCCTCGAAGGTGTGGGGGTCGGTGTTGGGGTCGCTCATGATCGCCTGCGCCTCGACGTACTGCCCGCCGATCTGCGCGGCCACGTCGGAGTACTCGTTCTCCGCACCCACGACGCGGATCTTCGCCGAGCTCGACGTGTCGGTGGCCGTGCTCGACGTGCTCGACGGGGAGGCCGTCGAGGTCGGCGGCTGCGCCGCGTTCGACGCTGAGCACCCGGCCAACGACGCGACGACCACCAGCGCCACTCCCGCCAGGACCACCGCTCCCTGCCTGCGCACCATGCACCGCACCTTCCCGGGGACATGCCCCACTCCACTGATGATGAGAACGGTTCTCCCACTCATCGTTGAGAGCATCCTGTGATCATGGTGGGCGGCACCTCGGAGCCGCGGTGGGCTCGAGCACGCGCCCCCCGGTCGGAGCGGGCAGCATCGTCACCGTGCCGGACCAGCGAGACCCCCTCTCCGGCGACCAGGTCCACCAGGACGACGACGGACGCGGCCGCGCCGACGGGGTGGCGCTGGCCTCGCGCACCGGCCGCGCGGTGCTCGTGGCGAGCACGGCCGGCTCGGCGGTGGCGTTCCTGGACGCGCAGGTGGTGTCGGTGGCGCTGCCCAGCATCGGCCGAGACCTGGGCGCCGACCTCGGCGTGCTCCAGTGGACGGTGAACGCGTACACGCTGGCGCTCGCGGCGCTGGTGCTGCTCGGCGGCGCGCTGGGCGACCGGTGGGGCCGGCGCCGCGTCTTCGTCGTCGGCGTGGTGTGGTTCGCGACCGCCTCGGCCGCGTGCGCGCTGGCCCCCACCGCCGAGGTCCTCGTGGCCGCCAGGGCGCTGCAGGGCGTGGGAGCGGCACTGCTCACCCCCCTGTCCCTGGCCCTGCTGCAGACGGTGCTGCGCCGCGGGGACCGCGCCCGCGCCATCGGCCTGTGGTCGGGCGCCACCACGCTCGCCACCGTGGCCGCCCCCGTCGTGGGAGGGGCGCTGGTGGCCCTGGACTGGCGCCTCGTGTTCGCCCTGAACCTCCCCGTGGCCGCCGTCGCCGTCGTCCTGGCCCAGCGGAGGGTCCCCGACACCCGCGACGAGGCGGCACGCACCCACCGTCTGGACCTGCCCGGCGCGGCCCTCGGCGCCGCGGCGCTCGCAGCCCTGACGTGGGCGCTGACCCGCGCCGGAGCGTCCGGCGCGGACGCCGCGGTGGTCGTCACCGGGGCCGCGGCGGTGGCGCTCGCGGCGGCCTTCGTGCTGCGAGAGCGGCGCACGGCCTTCCCCGTGGTGCCGCCGGCGCTGTTCGCCGACCGCACGTTCTCGGTCGCGAACGGGTTCACGCTGCTCGTCTACGCGGCGCTGTCGGGGATGCAGCTGCTGGTGGTGCTGCAGCTGCAGGTGTCCCTGGGGTGGACGCCGCTGCAGGCGGGGCTGGCCACGCTGCCCTCGTCGCTGCTGCTGGGGCTGCTGTCGGGTCGGGCCGGCGCGCTGGGTCAGCGCGTCGGCGTGCGCACCATGCTCACCGCCGGCGCCGCGACCGCCGCCGGGGGCCTGGTGCTGCTCTCCGGGGCCTCCCCGGGAGACGCCTACGCGACCTCGGTGATGCCGGGGGTGCTGGTCATGGGCCTGGGGTTCGCCGCGTTCGTCGCACCGCTGACCGCGGGGGTCCTCGCCGCCGCGCCCGGTGAGCTGGCGGGGGCCGCCTCCGGGGTCAACAACGCCGTCGCGCGCACGGCGGGTCTGCTCGCGGTGGCGGCCCTGCCCGCCGCGGTGGGCCTGTCGGGCAGCGCCTACACCGACCCGGCGCTGCTGACGCCGGCCTTCCGCACCGGGATGCACGTCTGCGCCGCGCTGGTGGCGGCCGGCGCGGTCCTGGCCCTGGTCGCCCTGCCGCGCGCCGGGGCCCGCGCTGCGGGACAGTGAGGGCGTGGCTGCCGCAGGAGGACTGGTCCGCCCCCGCAGGGGCAAGGTCATCGCCGGTGTGTGCGCCGGCCTGGCGCGCCGCTGGGGCATGAGCCCCACGCTGCTGCGGGTGCTGGCAGTGCTCTCCTGCCTGCTGCCCGGCCCGCAGTTCGTGGCGTACATCGCCCTGTGGGTCGTCATGCCGAAGGAGCAGTAGCCCCACCCCCCGGACTCCCCGTGCGGGGGGCCCGCCGTTGCGCCGCCCACGTGCGTCGCGGTGGGATGGCGGGCATGCACCCCCGCGCCGGCCAGAAGGCCCGCCCCGAGGACCTCGTCGACCTCGACTCCCTGCTCGCCGCGTACACCGAGCGCCGGCCGGACCCCGCCGACCCGGGCCAGCGGGTGGTCTTCGGCACGTCGGGGCACCGCGGCTCCAGCCTGGACAGCGCCTTCAACGAGGCGCACATCCTGGCCACCACGCAGGCGATCGTCGAGCACCGCACCGAGCAGGGGGTGACCGGGCCCCTGGTCATCGGCCGCGACACCCACGCCCTGTCGGAGCCGGCCTGGCGCAGCGCGCTGGAGGTGCTCGTGGCCAACGGGGTCGACGTGCTCGTGGACAGCCGCGACGGGTACACCCCCACCCCGGCCGTCTCCCACGCCATCCTGCGGCTCAACGCCCAGGGCGTGGCCGGCGGCGCTGACGGCATCGTGGTGACGCCGTCCCACAACCCGCCCCGAGACGGCGGCTTCAAGTACAACCCGCCGACGGGCGGCCCCGCGGGCTCCGACGCGACGAAGAAGATCGCCGCACGCGCCAACGAGCTGCTCGAGCGCGACCTCGCCGGCGTGCAGCGGGTGTCCTTCGACGAGGCGCGCGGCCGCGCCGGGTCCTACGACTTCCTCGGGCACTACGTGGACGACCTGCCCTCCGTGCTCGACCTGGAGGCCATCCGGAAAGCCGGCGTCCGCATCGGCGCCGACCCGCTCGGCGGTGCCGCCGTGGGCTACTGGGGCGAGATCGGCTCCCGCCACGGCCTCGACCTCACCGTGGTCAACCCCGAGGTCGACCCGCGCTGGTCGTTCATGACGCTCGACACCGACGGCAAGATCCGCATGGACTGCTCCTCGCCGTCGGCGATGGCGTCGCTGCGCGAGATCATGGCGACCCCCGACGGTCAGCAGGCTCCCTACGACATCGCGACCGGGAACGACGCCGACGCCGACCGCCACGGCATCGTCACCCCCGACGGCGGCCTCATGAACCCCAACCACTACCTGGCCGTGGCGATCTCCTACCTCTTCGCCCACCGCCCGGGCTGGGGCGCTGGGACGACCGTGGGCAAGACGCTGGTGTCGTCGTCGATGATCGACAGGGTGGTGGCCTCCCTCGGGCGCCGCCTGCTCGAGGTGCCGGTCGGCTTCAAGCACTTCGTCCCCGGGCTGCTCGACGGGTCGGTCGGCTTCGGCGGGGAGGAGTCCGCGGGGGCCTCGTTCCTGCGCCACGACGGCACCACCTGGACCACCGACAAGGACGGCGTCCTCCTGGCGCTGCTGGCCAGCGAGATCCAGGCCGTGACCGGTCGCAGCCCCAGCGAGCTGTACGCCGAGCTCGTGGCCCAGCACGGGGACCCGGCCTACGCGCGCGTCGACGCCCCCGCCTCCCGGGAGGAGAAGGCCCGCCTGGCCGCCCTGTCCCCCTCGGACGTCAGCGCCGACACCCTCGCCGGGGAGCGGATCACCGCGGTGCTCACCGAGGCGCCGGGCAACGGCGAGGCCATCGGCGGTCTCAAGGTGGTCACCGAGAACGCCTGGTTCGCGGCCCGCCCGTCGGGCACCGAGGACGTCTACAAGATCTACGCCGAGTCCTTCCAGGGGGCCGACCACCTGGCCGCCGTGCAGGAGGAGGCCCGCGAGGTCGTGGGCAGGGCGCTGGCCGGCTGAGTCCACCGCCTGGGAGGATCAGGCATGGGATCTGCCACCGCCAGGCCGTCGCGCCTGGTGCGGTGGGCCGTCCCCGTCGTCCTCGGCCTGCTGGTGGCCGCCCTGGACTGGTACCAGGGCGGCCCCGGTGTCCAGTACCCCGGCACGCTGGTGGCGGTGCCCCTGCTGGCAGCCACGCTCGGTGGTCCCTTCACGACCGCGGGGGCGGGCGTGGTGGCCCTGCTCCTGTCCCACGGCATCGCCGTGGCGGAGTCCCTGCGGTCGGGCTACCAGCCCTACAGCTCCGCTGCGATGACCAGGCTCACCATCATCGCCGTGATCACCCTCGTCGCGGTGGTCGCCTCCTGGCACCGCACGCGCCGCGAGCGCAGCGCGGGCCAGGTGGCGGCCGTGGCCGACGCCGCCCAGCTGGCCATCCTCGAGCCGCCGCCGCGGCGCATCGGGGGCCTGCGGTGCGCGAGCGCCTACCGCTCGGCCACCCAGCTGGCGCGCATCGGCGGCGACCTCGTGGCCGTGGTGGAGACCCGGCAGGGCGTGCGCGCCCTGGTCGGGGACGTGCAGGGCAAGGGCCTGGACGCGGTCCGGCTGGCCGGCTACGTGCTGGGCAGCTTCCGCGAGCGCGCCCACGACGACCTCGAGCTGGACGAGCTCGCCGGCGCTCTCGACACGACGGTGCGCCGGGCCTCCCTGGGCCAGGAGGTCTTCGTCACCGCGACGCTGGTCCAGGTGGACGGCGCCACCGGGTCCCTCGAGGCGGTCTCCTGCGGCCACCCGGCACCCTTCCTGGTCTCCCCGGGCGCCGGGCGGGCCCGGCCCCTGGCCGTGGAGCCCGGGCCGCCGCTGGGCCTGCTCGAGCTCACCGGGCCGCCGGTGGCGCTGCGGACCCGGCTGGAGGTGCACGACCGGCTGGTGCTCGTCACCGACGGGCTGCTGGAGGCGCGTCGCCCCCGGTTGCTGTCGCGCAGCCCCGCCGGCCCCTTCGTGGACGCCGAGGCGCTGCTGGCGGAGCACCTCGCGGACGGCTCCCTGTCGAGGGGGCTGGACGGCGTGGTCCGGGGTGCCACCCAGTGGTCTCGCGGGCGCTTGCGCGACGACCTGGCGGTCCTCGTCCTGGAGCGGCCCGCCGCCGAGCGGCTCCCTCCGGGCGCCGCTCACCCCTCGACCGGCGACGAGCGAGCGGCGTCCACGAGCCACCGCTGACCGCGGGTCCACCCCCCGGGAGGACGGCGCGGCTGCCGCCCCGGACCTCTGCCCCGGACCGCCTGACGGGCCCCCGGGGCCGCCCTGGCAGGCTGGTGCGTCCGCGAGACCGGGTCGTCGGCCCGGGGAGCGGAGGAGCCGTCGGGCGAGGCGGCGGACGTGCTGGCAAGTGGTGGGTGCATGCGGACGGAGGCCCCGGTGAGCGGCAGTGCGAGCGGCCTGGCGCGCGAGACGGCGGGTGAGCAGGCCCGTGTCGACGAGCGGTACGACCGGCTGGACCTGCTGCGCACGTCCACCGAGGCGCGGCTGCGCGACGTCCGCGCGGCCGGCTCCAGCGGCACCCCCGCGGCGCGGATGGAGCGGGACGCGTTCGCCACGCTCTACGAGGACCGCCTCGCCCAGCTGAGGGCCGTGGAGGACCGCCTGGTCTTCGGCCGCCTCGACCTGGACGGCGGGGACGTCCGCTACGTGGGCCGCATCGGGCTGTCCGACCAGACGCAGGAGCAGCTGCTCACCGACTGGCGGGCCCCGGCGGCCGAGCCCTTCTACCGCGCCACCGCCGCCGACCCGCTCGGTGTGGTCCGGCGACGCCACCTCACCCTGACGGGCCGCACGGTCACGGCCCTGGAGGACGACGTCGTCGCCGACGGCGCTGCCCTGCCCGAGGGCATGGTGGTGGCCGGCGGCGGCGCGCTCATGGCCGCGGTGACCGCCGCGCGCACCGGGCGCATGCGCGACGTGGTGGCCACCCTGCAGGCCGAGCAGGACGCCGTCGTCCGCGCCCCGCTGCCGGGCGTCCTGGTCGTGCAGGGCGGGCCGGGCACCGGGAAGACGGCCGTGGCGCTGCACCGGGCGGCCTTCCTCCTCTACGCCCACCGCGAGCGCATCGCGAGGTCCGGCGTGCTGGTGGTGGGCCCCAACCGCGCCTTCCTGCGGTACATCGACCAGGTGCTGCCCGCCCTGGGCGAGACCGGGGTGGTCATGGCCAGCCTGGGCGAGCTGTTCCCCGGGGTGCGGGCGACCGCGGCGGACGACGACGACGTCGCCGCGCTCAAGGGAGACCCGCGGATGGCCGAGCTGCTGGCGGCGGCGGTACGGCAGCGGCAGCGGGTGCCCGCGCAGCCGCGGCGCCTGGTGGTGGGCCACCACGCCGTGGTGCTGCGCCCGCGCGTGGTGAGCGCCGCCCGGGACTCGGCGCGAGACTCCCACCAGCCGCACAACGCGGCCCGCACCACCTTCGTGCGCCGGGTCATGAACGACCTGGTCCGCCAGCTGGCGTCCGCACACGGCACCCGCAGCGACGAGCTCGACGCCGACACCCGGCAGTCGCTGGAAGCGGAGCTGCGCGAGTCCCCGGACGTGCGCCGCGAGGTGAACCTGTGCTGGATGCCGCTGACGCCGGCCGGTGTGCTGCGCGACCTGTGGGCCAAGCCCGACCACCTGGCCGGTGCCGCCGCCGAGGCGTCCCGTCAGGGGGGCCAGCACGGCGGCCAGCGGGGGGGCCAGCACGGCGGCCAGCGGGGCCGGGGGTGGCGGCGCGAGGAGCTGGCGCGGCTCGCGCGGGACCGGAGCGCGCCGCTCACCGTGGCCGACGTCCCCCTGCTCGACGAGCTGGCGGAGCTCCTGGGTGAGGACCCGTCCTCCGGCGCGGTCGACTCGGCCCGGGCGGCCCGCGAGCGCGCCGACCTGGTGGCGCAGGCGCGAGGGGTGCTCGAGTCCGGTCTCGTGGACCCCAGCGGGGGCGGTGCCCTCAGCGCCGAGGGCCTGGCCGACCGGTGGGCCCTGGACGGCCCGCGGGGCAGCGTGGCCGAGCGCGCGGAGTCCGACCGGACGTGGGCCTACGGGCACGTGGTGGTGGACGAGGCCCAGGAGCTGTCGGCGATGGCGTGGCGGGTGCTGGCCCGCCGCTGCCCCTCGCGGTCGATGACCGTGGTGGGCGACCTGGCGCAGACCTCCAGCGCCGCCGGCGCCCACGACTGGGGACAGGCCCTGGCCCCCGTGCTGGGCACGGGGACCCGCACCCGCAGCGGGGTGGACCTGTCCCGCACCTTCACGCTGTCCCGGCTGACGGTCAACTACCGCACGCCGCGCCAGGTCATGGACCTCGCGAGCCGCGTGCTCGAGGCGCACGGCTCACCCGAGGAGGCCCCGAGCTCCATCCGCGACGCCGAGGTGCCTCCGGCTGCCGTGCCGGCGCCCGCTCCGGCGGGGTCCGCCGCCTGGACGGCAGCCGTGGTGGAGGCGGTGCGCGGGCAGGTGGCCGAGCTGGGCGCGGGACGGCTGGCCGTAGTGGCCCCCCACCCGCTGGTGGCTGGCCTGCGGTCAGCGCTCGGAGAGGCGCTCGGGGACGGGGAGGTCCGCGGCGTCGACGAGCCGGCCGACGCCGCCGTGACGGTCTCCGACGTCACCGGCGTCAAGGGCCTGGAGTTCGACGCCGTGGTCCTCTGCGAGCCGCGCGCCGTGCTGGAGGCCTCCCCGCGGGGCGCCGGCGACCTGTACGTGGCGCTGACCCGTCCGACGCAGCGCCTGCTCGTGGTCTCCTCGGCGCCCCTGCCCGCGGGCATGGAGGAGCTCGCCGCGGGTCTCACCCCACCGGCCCGCTCTCGCGGCTGAGGTCGGCACCGAGCTCTCCCCCGAGCTCGGTCGGCAGGCCGCAGCGCTCGAACAGCCCGCGGCCGGCGTCGAGGAAGAAGACCAGGTCGCCGATGCGCGGCTCGTCGTCGTCCTGGCGCACCGCGAGCACCACGAGCGCCCAGGGGGTCCAGCGGGTCGGCTGGCCTCCCGGCCCGGCGGAGGCGAGGTCGGGGCGGTACTGGGCCAGGGCCAGCTGCCCGTTGAGGCGCGTGCGCAGCACGCGCGAGCCGCGGCAGCCCGCACCGGGGCCCAGCAGCCACGCGGCCACGTCCCGCGGCCCGCGCAGCCACAGCGCGTACGGGGGCATGGACATCGTCGCCTCGGCGTGGAGCAGCCCCACCAGGGCATCGACGTCGTAGCGCTCGAAGGCGTCGACGTACTGCGCCAGCAGGGCGGCGTGCTGCTCGTCGAGGGGTTCCACGGCGGCCTGCTGCGCGTCGCGCGCGGCGAGCGTGGCCCGGGCGCGCTGCAGGAGGCTGTTGACGGAGGGCACCGACGTCCCCAGCAGGCGCGCCACCTCGTCGGCGTGCCAGTGGAGCACCTCCCGCAGCACGAGCACCGCCCGCTGGCGCGGCGGCAGCAGCTGCAGGGCGGCCACCAGGGCCAGGCGCACCGACTCGCGCTCCTCGGCGACGGCGGCGGGGTCGGCGGCGGGCGCCGTCCCCAGCACGCGGGCGTCGGGGGCGGGCTCGACCCAGGCCGCGGCCTCGACCTGCGGGCCGAGCGAGGAGAGCACGGGCGCCGACGGGGACGGGGACATGTCCACCGGCAGCGCGCGGCGCCGGCGGCCCTCGAGGTGGTCGAAGCACACCCGCGTCGCGATGCGGTACAGCCACCCCCGCTGGGCCGAGGCGTCGCGCAGCGAGCCGCTGTGGCGCCAGGCGCGGACCATGGCGTCCTGCACGGCGTCCTCGGCGTCGGCCAGCGAGCCGAGCATCCGGTAGCAGTAGCCGGTGAGCTCCCCGCGGTAGCCCTCCAGCTGCAGCTCAGCCCCCTCGACCGCGGTGTCGAGGTCCCCGTCGAGCACTCCTTCGAGCGTCATGCCCCCACGGTGGCAGACACCACCGACACCGCGGATCCCCCGAACGGCTCAGCGCACCACGTAGCGGCCGGGCCGGTGGTTCATCGCCACCACCGCGTTGAGCACCGCCACGCCGAGCAGCGACGCCAGCACCGAGCGCCAGCCGACCACCGCGAGCGCCGCGACCATGACCGCCGCGTCGAAGGCCATCTGCACGTACCCGGCGCGCCACCCGTACCGCTCCTGCAGGTGGAAGGCCAGGATGCCGAACCCCCCGGCGCTGGAGCGGTGCCGGAAGAGCACCAGGAACCCCAGGCCCAGGCTGAGGCCGGCGAAGGCGGTCGCCAGCAGCACCGGCATCCGCACCTCGACGACGTGCCCGAGGACGTCGGCCAGCACCGACGTCAGTCCCACGCACACCAGGGTCTTGATGGCGAAGGCCCACCCGAGCCGCTTCACCGCCAGCCCGTAGAAGGGCAGGTTGATGAGGAAGAAGGCGACGCCGAGCGGGACGGGGGTCAGCCCGGCCACCAGGAAGGCGACCCCGGCCAGCCCGCCGGAGACCGCCCCGGCCTCCTGGAGCAGCAGCAGCGCCCAGCCGAGCAGGAACGAGCCCACCAGCAGGGCGGCGGCGTCCTCCAGCGGCGTGTGCGGCGGAGGCGTCGGCACCGGCGGCGCGGGCGTGGTGGTGGGGGCGCTGCTCACGGCGCGCACGCTAGGGCAGCC
Source organism: Quadrisphaera sp. RL12-1S (assembly GCF_014270065.1). Taxonomy (NCBI): domain Bacteria; kingdom Bacillati; phylum Actinomycetota; class Actinomycetes; order Kineosporiales; family Kineosporiaceae; genus Quadrisphaera; species Quadrisphaera oryzae. Next base: position 68,836 of record NZ_JACNME010000015.1, read on the forward strand.
GACGACGGGCCGGAGCGTCGCTCTCCCCGTAAGGTTGGCCGGACATGATCCTGCTGCTGACGGCGCACTGCGCCGCCGCTGCCCTGGCCGTGCCCGTCGTGCGCCGCTGGGGTCCTCGGGGGGTCCTCCTCACGGCGCTGGCGCCGCTGGCCGTGCTCGCCTGGCTGGTGGCGCAGTGGGCGTCCGGCACCGCGGGGTCGGACGGGTCGGTGCTGCGCCAGGCCGTGCCGTGGATCCCCGACCTGGGCGTGGAGCTGGCCCTCCGGCTCGACCCGCTGTCGGCGATCATGGTGCTGGTCGTGGCCGGGGTCGGCGCCCTCGTGCTCGTCTACTCCGCGGGCTACTTCGCCGGGGACGGCCAGGCGCGCACCCGCCAGCGCACGGTGCCCCTGCTGGTGGCCTTCTGCGCGGTCATGCTCGTGCTCGTCCTCGCGGACGACCTGGTGCTGCTCTACGTGGCCTGGGAGCTGACGACGGTGCTGTCGTGGCTGCTCATCGGCGGTGACGGCAGGTCGCGCGCCGCCCGGTACGCCGCCAGCCAGGCGCTGGTGGTCACCACCGCCGGCGGTCTGGCGATGCTCGTCGGCATCGTCATCCTCGCCGTGACCACCGGCACCACGTCGATCAGCGGCCTGCTCGCGGACCCTCCGGCCGCGGGAGGCGCGACCACCGCGGCGGCGCTGCTGCTGCTCGCCGGAGCGGTCACCAAGTCGGCGCTGCTGCCCACCACGGCGTGGCTGCCCGGCGCGATGGTGGCACCGACGCCCATCAGCGCCTACCTCCACGCCGCGGCCATGGTGAAGGCCGGCGTCTACCTCATCGCCCGCTTCGGCCCGGTGTTCACCGAGGTCCCGGCCTGGCGCTGGACGGTCGTCGTCCTCGGCGGCGCCACCATGGTGGTCGGGGCCTGGCGCGCGCTGCGCCAGCACGACCTCAAGCTGCTGCTCGCCCACGGCACCGTCAGTGAGCTGGGCTTCATCGCGCTGCTGGTCGGCGCGGGCGGCCGGACCGGCGCCATCGCCGGCACCGGGCTGCTGCTCGCGCACGCCCTGTTCAAGTCGTGCCTGTTCATGGTGGTCGGCGCCATCGACCACGGCGCCCACACCCGCGACCTGCGCAAGCTGTCCGGCCTGGCCCGCCGGGCACCGGCGCTGCTGGTGGCCTCGGTGCTCGCCGCCGGGTCGATGGCGGGCCTGCCGCCGATGCTCGGCTTCATCACCCACGAGGCGGCCTTCGAGGGCTTCGTCGCCGGCGGCGGGTGGCCGCCCGGGGCGTCGGCCGGGGCGGACCTGTTCGTGCTCGTCGTCCTGCTGGTCGGCTCCGTGCTCACCGCGGCGTACAGCGCGCGGTTCGTCTGGGGCGCGTTCGCCACCCGGCGGCTGGTCGAGGGCGCCCCCGACCCGGACGCCTTCCACGCGCCGGGTCCCGTCATGGTGCTCCCGCTGCTCGTCGCCGCCGGGGGCGGGCTCGTCACCGGGCTCGTGCCCGGTCCGGTCGACGGCGTCGTCGCTGCGGCCACGGCCGGCTTCCCCGCCGGCCCCGAGGAGTACCACCTGGCCCTGTGGCACGGCCTCACCCCCACGCTGGCGCTGTCCGCCGTGGCCCTGGGCCTGGGAGCGGTGCTCTTCGCCGCCCGCGCACGGGTGGAGGCGCTCCAGCACCGCCTCGACGTGCCCGCCCTGGCACCGCTCACCGGCGGGCGCCTGCAGGACCGCGCCCGCGGGTGGATCGACGCGGTGGCGGCCGCCACCACGCTGGTCTACCAGCGGGGGTCGCTGCCGCAGTACGTCCTGACGGCGGCCGCCGTGCTCGTGCTGGGGCCCGGCAGCGCGCTCCTGGTGGCCGCGGCCACCGGGGCCTGGCCCGCGGTGTGGCGGTGGTGGGACGAGCCGCTGCAGGCCGTCCTGGTGGTCATCGCGCTGGGCACCGCCGTGGCCACCGCCGCCAGCCGCAATCGCCGGGCGGCGTTCGTGCTGGCCGGCGTCTCCGGCTACGCCGTCGCCGGGCTGTTCGTCGTGGCGGGTGCGCCCGACGTCGCGCTGACCCAGGCCCTCGTCGAGAGCGTGACGCTGGCCGCGGCCGTGCTCGTCCTGCGCGGCCTGCCGCCCACCTTCGAGCCGTCGCCGGACAGCCTCGTCAACGGCCCCAGGCCGTGGGTGCGCGCGGTGCTCGCCGTCGGTGCCGGCGCGGTCGCCTCGCTCCTGGCCGCCGTGGCGCTGGGCTCCCGCACCGCGACCCCGGTCTCGGTGGACTTCGCCCGCCTCGCCTACGAGCTCGGCTACGGCGAGAACGTGGTCAACGTGACCCTGGTCGACCTGCGCGCCTGGGACACCTTCGGGGAGATCACCGTGCTGACGGTCGCCGCGACGGGCGTGGCGAGCCTGGTGTTCCTGCGGCACCGCACCGGACGCGCACCGCGGATGCGCTCGACGCCCACCGGCGGGACGGGCGCCGGGGGTGGCGGCGCGGCGCGGCCGGCGGGCGCCACCGCGGTCGCCTCCACCTGGCGCACCTCGCAGGACTTCGCGCCCGGCCCCGACGCCGCCCCCTCCACCCGCTGGCTGCCCGCCGTGCGGACGCTGGCCCCCGCCCGCCGCAGCCTGCTCCTGGAGGTGGTGGTGCGGCTGGTCTTCGGCACGGTGCTCGTGCTGTCGGTGTACCTGCTCTTCGCGGGGCACAACCTGCCGGGCGGCGGCTTCGCGGCCGGCCTGGTGACGGGCCTGGCGCTGTTCCTGCGCTACCTCGCCGGCGGGCGCTACGAGCTGGGCGAGGCCGCCCGGGTGGACGTCGGCGTGCTGCTGGGCTCGGGCCTGCTCATCGCCGCCGCCTCCGCGGGGGCGCCCCTGCTGCTCGGCGGGCAGGCCACCCAGACCGCCGACGCCTACGTGCACGTCCCCCTGCTGGGCGAGGTGCACCTGGTCAGCTCGCTGGCCTTCGACGTGGGCGTCTACCTCGTCGTCGTCGGCACCGTGCTCGACGTCCTGCGCAGCCTCGGGGCGGGCATCGACGCGCAGCAGGAGGAGATCGAGGCCGACCCCTCGGCCGTCCACGAGCAGGAGGACGGCGACGACGACGGCGAGCCGGGCCCCGACGAGATGCCGGGACCGGGCGTCGAGGCGGACGGAGCGGCTCCCGCCGACCTGGCCACCGCTGACGCGGAGGACGCCGAGGAGACCCGGCCGGACGCCGTCGAGGGCGTCGAAGGCGCCGGCACCGGCACCGGTGCGAGTGCGGGGGCGGGTGCGCGATGAGCCCCACGATCGTCCTCACCGTGGCCGTCGGGGGCCTGGTGGCCACCGGCGTCTACCTGCTCACCTCCCGCCACCTCACCCGAGTGGTCCTGGGGGTGCTGGTGGCCGGCAACGGCGTCAACCTGCTGCTCATCAGCGCCGCGGGCAGGGCCGGCCGGGCCCCGGTGCTCGACCCGGACGGCGAGATCACCCTGGCGACGGCCGCGGAGTCCAGCGACCCGCTGCCGCAGGCGCTGGTGCTCACCGCCATCGTCATCACCTTCGCGGTGACGGCGTTCCTGCTGGCCATGGCCTACCGCACGAGCCGCATCGAGGGCACGCGGGGCGACGACGTCGTCCGGGACACCAGCCCGCAGGGCCGCTCGCGCGGCGAGGCGGCGCCCCCGGGTGAGGCGACGGCCTCCGCGGACAGCGTGGACGGTCCCGACGGCGCCCCGGCCGCCGAGGGCGCGGAGAGCGCGCCCGGCGGTGCGGGCGGTCCCGTGCTGGGGGCGGGCAACCGCCCCGCCGACACCGGTCCCGGCGGGCGCCGCGGCCAGGAGGGGACGGCCTGATGCGCGTCCTGCTGCCCCTGGTGGTGCTGCTGCCCGTCCTCGGTGCCGCGCTCACCCTTGCCCTGGGGAGCCACCCGGTGGCCCAGCGCTGGGTGAGCGTGGTGGTGCTGTCCGGCGTCACGGCCACCGCCGCGGCGCTGCTCGTGGTGGCGTCCTCCGACGGCCCGCAGTCGGTGGTCCTGGGCGCGTGGCCCGCCGGTGTCGGCATCTCGCTGGTCGCCGACAGGCTGTCGGCGCTGATGCTCCTGACCTCGTCCGTGGTGACGCTGTCGGTGATGCTCTTCTCGGTCGGGCAGGGCAGCACCGGCGACACCGAGCGGACCCCGGTCTCGATCTACCACCCGACGTTCCTCACGCTGTCGGCCGGCGTCTCCATCGCCTTCCTCGCCGGGGACCTGTTCAACCTCTACGTCGGCTTCGAGGTGCTGCTGGTGAGCAGCTACGTGCTGCTGACCCTGGGCGGCACGGCGGCCCGCGTGAGGGCGGGCATGACGTACGTCGTCGTCTCGATCGTGTCGTCCCTGCTGTTCCTCACCGGCATCGGCCTCGTGTACGCCGCCACCGGCACGGTGTCGCTGGCCGACCTGCCGGGGCGCCTGGCGGGGCTGCCGCTGGCGGTGGCGGTGGGGCTGCAGCTGGTGCTGCTGCTGGCCTTCGGCCTCAAGGCCGCCGCGTTCCCGCTGTCGGGGTGGCTCCCCGACAGCTACCCGACGGCGGCGGCACCGGTGGCGGCGGTCTTCGCCGGCCTGCTCACCAAGGTGGGCGTCTACGCGATCTTCCGCACGCAGACGGTGCTGTTCGGGGACGTCAGGACCCCGGAGGTGACCACGGGGCTGGTGGTGGTGGCCGTGGCGACGATGGTGGTCGGCATCCTCGGGGCCATCGCCCAGAACGACCTCAAGCGCCTGATGTCGTTCACGCTGGTCAGCCACATCGGCTACATGCTCTTCGGGGTGGCGCTGGGCACGCGCGAGGCGCTGGGCGCGGCGGTCTTCTACGCCGTCCACCACATCCTCGTGCAGACCGCGCTGTTCCTGGTGGTGGGCCTGGTGGAGCGAGCGGCGGGCACCACCTCGCTGCGGCGCCTGGGAGGGCTCGGCGGCGCGGCCCCCGGGATCGCCCTGCTGTTCCTCCTGCCCGCCCTCAACCTGGCCGGCATCCCGCCGTTCTCCGGCTTCGTGGGCAAGCTCGCCCTGCTGCGCGCCGGCGCGGACGACGGCAGCACGAGCGCCTGGGTGCTCGTGGTCGCGGGAGTGGTCACCAGCCTGCTGACCCTGTACGCCATCTCCCGGGCGTGGGCGGCCACCTTCTGGTCCGGTCGCGCGACCCGGCTCGACCCGGAGGTCAGCCCGGAGACCGCGGCCGCCCGGGCCCACCGCGTGCCGCCGGCCATGGTCGCGGCGGCGGCGGGGGTGGTGGTGCTCGTGACGTCGCTGACGTTCGTCGCCGGTCCCCTGCTCGACCTCGCGAACGGGGCCGCGCAGGACACGCTGGACGTGCGCTCCTACACCTCGGTGGTCGGCGGCCTCGACGTGGGCAGCGCTGACGGCAGCGGCGGCACGGCCAGCGGGGAGAAGAGCCCGTGAGCGCGCACGAGGCACCCGCCACCCGTCCCGGCCTGCGCGGCCGGCTGCCGGACCGGCGCCAGCTGCCCCTCCTGCTCTGGATGGTCGTGTTCTGGTGCGGCCTGTGGGGGTCGGTCAGCCCGCTGGTGGTGGTCGGCGGTGTGCTGACGGCGCTAGCGCTGGTGGCGGTCTTCCCGATGCCCACCCTGCCGCCGGCGCCCCGTCCGTCGGTCCTGGGCTGCCTGCGCCTGGCCGCCCACCTCGTGGTCGACCTCGTGCGCTCGAGCCTGCAGGTGGCCTGGTACGCCGTGCGGCCGGGCCCGGTGCCCGCCAGCGCCATCGTCGCGGCCCCGCTGCGGTCCCGGTCGGACGCGATGATCGCGGCCACGGCGGAGCTGCTGAGCCTGGTGCCGGGCACGCTCGTGGTGGACGTCGACGTGCCCAGCGGCACCCTGTACCTGCACGCCCTGGTCACCGGGGACCCGGAGCGGGTCGGTGACGACGTGCGCGCCTCGGTGCGCAGCATGGAGGACCTGGTGCTCGCGGCCCTCGCGCCGGGCGCTCAGGCGGGCGGCGCCCAGGTCGCCGACGACGTGCGGGAGGCGGGGCGCTGATGGGCGTGGTGACGGACCTGGCGCTCGGCATCCTCCTGGTCGCGGCGCTGCTGGTGGTGGTCCGCCTCGTCAGGGGCCCCACCACCCTGGACCGGGCGGCCGCCGCCGACGTCTTCGTGGCGGTGCTGCTGTGCGGCGTGGCCGTGCTCGTCGCCCGTCGCGGGTCCACCGTCTTCGTACCGGTGCTGCTGGCGCTGTCGCTGCTCGGCTTCGCCAGCTCGGTGGCGGTCGTGAGGTTCCTCGGCCGGGAGGACCCCGCCCGCGAGCCCCGCGAGCACCCCGACGAGACCCCGAGCGGTGGGAGCGGCTCATGAGCGCCGGTGACTGGGTCTCCGCCGTCCTGCTGCTGTCGGGCTCGTTGCTGGCCCTGGCGGCGGGGATCGGCATGCTGCGGTTCCCCGACCTGTGGATGCGCATGCACGCGGGCACCAAGCCGCAGGTGCTGGGCCTGCTGCTGGTGCTCGCCGGGGTGCAGGTCCAGCTGCTCCCCGACGCCAGCGCGGTGGTCGCCCTGGTCTTCGTGGGCTTGTTCCAGCTGGTGACGGCGCCGGTGGCCAGCCACCTGCTGGCGCGAGCGGGCCACCGCTCCGGGGTGGTCCCCCGCGAGCAGCTGGTGCAGGACGACCTGCGCGTCTTCGAGCTGGAGTGCGCCGCCGGGGAGCACCCCGAGTCCTCCCCGCCGAAGGACCCCCCGCCCTCGTGATCACGGTCCCCCGCTGGCGGGGGACCGTGATCACGGAGCGGAGAGGCGGGGTCAGGGGTGCAGGACGACCTTCGTCCAGCCCTGCTCGCGGGCGTCGAAGTGCTGGTAGCCCTCCGCGGCCTGCGCCAGGTCCAGCTCGTGGCTCACGATGAACCCCGGTGAGGCCTTGCCCTGGGTGATGAGGTCGCGCAGCTGGCGGTTGTACCGCTTCACGTCGGCCTGGCCGGTGCCCATGGTCAGGCCCTTGGTGAAGAACTGCCCGAAGGGGAACGCCATCCGTCCCTCCTGCATGAGCGGGTCGGGACCGTTCGGGTCCTGCGGGGGGAAGACGCCCACCACGCCGATGCCGCCCGTGGCGCGCACCACCTCGACCAGGGTGTCGAGCGTGCCCGCCGGGTGCTCCTCACCGGAGTGGTCGTGCGCCTGCCAGCCCACGGCCTCCACGCCGCGGTCGGTGCCGACGCCCTTCGTGGCCTCCATGATCTGCTCCGCCGGGTCGCCCTTCGAGAAGTCGACGGCGGTCGCGCCCGCCTGCTCGGCCAGCCGCAGCCGGTCCGGGTGCTGGTCCACCACGTAGACCTGGTCGGCGCCCTGGATCCTCGCCGACAGCGCCGCCATGAGGCCCACCGGGCCGGCGCCCATGATGGTCACGGACTCCCCGGGCTCCAGGCCCGACAGGCGCGTGCCGTGCCAGCCGGTGGGGAAGATGTCGGACAGCATCGTGTAGTCCAGCTCGTGCTCCCGGCTGTCGGCGCCACCGGGCAGGCGGAGGGCGTTGAAGTCGGCGAAGGGGACGCGCAGGTACTCCGCCTGGCCGCCCTGGTAGGGCCCCATGTCCGCGTAGCCGAAGGCGCCGCCGGCCATGCCGGGGTTGACCTCCAGGCAGAAGGCCGTCTTGCCGCGGTTGCAGTTGCGGCAGTGGCCGCAGGCGATGTTGAAGGGCAGCGAGACGCGGTCGCCCTTCCTGAGGCGGGTGACGCCGGAGCCGACCTCCTCGACCACCCCCATGTTCTCGTGACCGAGGGTCTTGCCCTGCTCCACGTCGGTGCGCCCCTCGTACATGTGCAGGTCGGACCCGCAGATGTTCGTGGAGGTGATCCTGACGACGACGTCGGTGGGGGCCTCGATGCGGGCGTCGGGCACCTCGGTGACCGTGACGTCGCGGGGGCCGTTGTAGACAAGTGCCTTCATGGAGCCCCCGTACCCCCGGACGGAGCCGGCAACCTGTGGATCAGCGGGGGTCGTGCTCCGCGTACCAGGCGGCGACGCGGCGGAAGCCCTCGTCGAGGTCCACCTGCGGGGTCCACCCGAGCACCCGCTGGGTCTCGCGCTGGTCGAACCAGTGGGCCGTGCCCAGCTGCTCGGCCAGGAACAACGTGAGCGGGGGCTCCTCGGCGCCGAGGGGGTGGCCGGCCAGGCGCAGCCCCTTCCAGACCGCCTCGACGGCGTGCCCGGCGGCGCTGGCCGCGCGGGTGGGGATCCTCCGGGTGGGGGCGGGCGCACCGCCGGCGACGGCCATCTTGGTCAGCAGCTCCCCCACCGTGCGGGGCTGGGCGCTGGAGATGACGAACGCCCGGCCGTGGGCGTCGTCGTCGGCGGCGTGGTCCAGGGCCGCCACGAGCGCGTCAGCGGCGTCGTCCATGTAGGTGGTGTCGATGAGGGCGGTGCCGTCGCCGATGACCACCATGCGGCCCACGCGGGCCCGCTCCACCACGCGGCCGACCAGCTGGGTGTCCCCCGGACCCCACACGATGTGCGGGCGCACGGCGACCACCGCGAAGCCGGGGGCGTCCGCCGCCAAGGCGATGAGCTCGGCGGCTGCCTTGGTGCGCGCGTAGGGGCCGCGGGCGTGCTCGGGGTCGGCAGCGCCGGCACCCTCGCCCACGAGGGAGGACCCGGTGTGGGCCACCGACGGCGAGGACACCTGCACGTAGCGCGTGGCACCGGCCTCCCGGGCCCCGGCGAGCAGCGCCCGGGTGCCCTCGACGTTGACGACCCGGTACTCCTCCTCCGGACCGGTCAGCGCCACCTTCGCCGCGAGGTGCATCACGGCGTCGACGCCGTCGCACGCCCGCCGCACCGCCGCGGGGTCGGACATGTCGCCCTGCACGTCCCGCGCCCCCTCGACGCCGCTGGGGCGGCGCTGGAACGTGGTGACGTCGTGGCCCCGCGCCACGAGCGCCGCCGCGGTGGTCCCGCCGAGCAGACCGCTCGCGCCGGTCACGAGCACCTTCACGAGCGGACCCCCCGGGTGCCGACGACCGGGCTGTCGGCCTTCGTGCTGCCGGAGAGCACGCCGTCGGCCCACGCGGCCACCCGGCTGCGGTCCACCTTGGAGCGGTGCCGCACGTCGGTGGGCAGCTCGGCGACCACCAGCACGGCGGCCACCGGCACGGGCGTGCCGGCGGTCCGGCGCACGGCGTCGACCAGCTCCACCGGCGCCGCCCCCGGTCCCGGGGCGCCCGGTCCGCCGGTGGTCTCGACGACGACGACGGGCTGCTGCGTGCCGGCCGGGCCGACGCCCACCAGCGCGGCCCGCGACACCCCGGGCAGCAGCTGGACCCGCTGCTCGGGGCCGACGGGCGTGAGGGGCCCGGCTGCCGTGGTGACCACGTGCGCGAGCCGCCCCTCCACCCAGACCCGGCCCGCGGCGTCGAGGTGCCCGACGTCGCCCGTGCGGTGCCAGCCGGGCTCGCCGGCGGCTCCCGGGGTGTCGCGGACGCTCTCGCGCTGGACGTCCCACAGCTGGTCGTAGTGGTCCTTCATGAGCGGCGACCTCACGACGATCTCGCCCGTGGGCGCCTCGGCGCCCTCCACCAGCGGCCCGACGGCGCGGCCGAGCCCGTCGAGGGAGGACGTCGCCACCCGGGTCCCGGGCAGCGGGGAGCCCACGAGCACGCCCTCGCCCGCGCCGGCGGCCTGCAGCTCGGTGAGGTTGGTCTGGGCCACGAGGAGGCCCTCGGTCATCCCGTACGGGGTCCGGCACTCCGCGCGCGGCAGCACGTCGCCCGCGGCGGCGAGCAGGTCGGTGCCCACCGGCGCCCCCGCGGACAGCAGCAGCCCGACCCGCGACAGCGCCGCGCGACCGGCGTCGTCGACGTCGTCGGCGGTGGCCACCACGCGCCGCAGCGCGGCGGGGGAGGCGAAGACCACCGGCGACGCGGACGCGTCGTCGGGGGCGATCGCCGCGACGGCGCGCGCGAGCGCGGCCGCGGTGAGCGTGTCGGGCTTGGTGACGTCGGTCTCGGGCACCGCGGCGGTGGCGCCCAGCAGCGGCGCGAGGATCGCGAACGGCGCGAACGCGGCCACGAGGGAGTCCCCGGGACCGAGGCCGCTGGTGTGGGCCGCCGCGTCCCGCAGTGCCTGCAGGGTGGCGTGCGTGTGCACGACGCCCTTGGCCGGACCGGTCGAGCCGGACGTGAAGAGCACGGCGCCCTGGTCGGAGGGCGCCGGTTCCGGCAGCGGCGCCCAGCCCGGCGCCGCACGGCGGTCCCGGCCCGCCGCCTCGAGGTCGGCGAGCAGCTCCACGCGTCCGAGGGCGCGGCGGCGCAGGCCCGCACTGGGACCCGCGAGCACGCGGCGTCCCGGCCAGCCGAGCGCGCGGGCGGCCAGCAGCGCCCTCTCGATGCCGATGACGACGGCGGGGTCGGCGCTGGCCACGGCCCGGGTGAGCCCCTTGACGCCCAGGCCGGCGTCGGCGACGACCACCACGGCGCCCAGGCGCAGGCAGGCGCTGAACAGGGCGGACAGGTCGGGGCCTGGTGGCACCAGCAGGGCCACGCGGTCGCCGTGGCGCACGCCCGAGGCGGCCAGGCCCTCGGCGAGGTCGTCGACGCGGGCGGCCAGCCGGCGCCACGTCAGCGTCTCGGCCGGTCCGCCGGCGCGAAGCTGGGCGACGGCCACGGAGTCGTCCTGGGAGCGCTCGCGCAGCGCCGCCCACAGCGGGGGGCGCGGAGACCCGCCGTCCAGCGTCGACCCGGTCGAGCCGGTCGACGCGGTCGCCCCGGTCTTCGCCGGGACCGCGTCCAGGCCCCGCAGCCAGCGGACCACGGTGCCGGCGACGCCCCGCTCGGGCTCGATGTCCTCGACGAGGAGGTGGCCGGTGCCCTCGAAGCGCTGGACGTCGGCGTGCGGCAGGCGGGAGCGCAGGTCGGCGAAGTAGCGCTGGCGGAAGACGGGGTCGGCGGGGCCCCAGACCAGCAGCGACGGCACCCGGTCCGCCCCGATGGCCGACAGGCCCTCGGCGACCCGGTCCAGGGCCGGGGCGCTGGGGTGGCCCGGCACCACGGGGATGTCGGCGACGAAGGCGCCCACCCCGACCCGGCGGGCGGCGCCGCGGTAGGGCGCCAGGTAGGCGTCCGCCACGCCCGGGGCCAGGGGCCGGCGGGCCGTGGCCATCGTCGCCCGCAGGAACGCGTCGGTGGTCGTGGTGCCCGCCAGGTGCAGGCCCTTGCTGGTGAACGGCACGAGGATCGGCGGGAGGGCGGCGCCCTCGGGCTGGTGCACCGCGGTGTTCAGCAGGACGACGCCGTCGAGGAGGTCCCGGTGGCGCCCGGCCCAGCCGGCCGAGACCACCCCGCCCCAGTCATGACCGATCGTCACGACGCGGCTGCTGCCGGGGCCGTCGGCACCGGCCACGACGCCCAGGGCGTCGGTGAGGCGGCCGAGGTCGTCGATGCGCCGCTCGAGGCGGCGGCGGGTGCCGGTGCGCTCGGAGAAGCCCATGTCGAGCTGGTCCGGGGCCACGAGGCGCCAGCCCGCGGCCGCCGCGCGCGGCAGCAGGGAGCGCCACAGGTAGGACCACGTCGGGTTGCCGTGCACGGCCAGGAGTACGCCCACCGGCTCCGCGCCGGTGGCCTCGCGCACCGCGTCGGCGCCGTCGAGCAGGTGGACGGTGCGCAGGACGCCGTCGGCGTCGGTGAAGGAGACCAGGCGCGACCAGGCCGGGTCCAGGCCGGGGAGGCCGGCCGGGGGGAGCGCCGCGGGGGCGCGGGTCACCAGACGATCTCGCAGAAGGCCGAGTTCAGGCCCGAGCCGACGCCCAGGCACAGCACCCGGTCACCCGGCTCGAGCGAGTCGACCTCGCGCGCCAGGGTCATCGGCAGCGAGGCGGGCCCCACATTGCCGAGCACGGGGTAGCTCTCGGGCACCTTCGACCACGGCACGCCCGTGCGGTCGACCAGCGCCGCCATGTGGATCTTGGAGACCTGGTGGAACACGTAGCGCGCCACGCCGCTGCTCCAGCCCCACTCCTCGTCAGCGGCGTCGAACGCCTCGCCGACCAGGGCCACGCCGTGCTCGAGCAGCCCGCGCCCGTCGGCCACCATCTGCTCGGCGCTCGCCACGCACAGGCCGTGGTGGGAGCTGCCGCTGCGCGCCACGCCACCGCGGATGCGGTGCCCCTCGGGGTGGGCGTCGGCGGGACCGAGGACGGCGGCGACCGCCCCGGAGCCCAGCGTCAGGGACGCGAACTCGTCCAGGTACTCCTGGCGCGTCACCGGCTGGTGGGCCAGGCGGTCCAGCGTCCTGTCGAACATCGGGCTGATGTCCTCCGCGCCGACGACCACGGCGTAGCGGACGTGGCCGGCGTCGATCATCGCCGAGGCGGTCTGCAGGCCGTTGACGAAGCCGAGGCAGGCGTTGGTGATGTCGAAGTTCATCGCCGAGGTCGGCAGTCCCATCGCCTCGTGCACGACGGCGGAGACCGCGGGCTCGAGGTGGTAGCGCGTCACCGAGGTGTTGATCACCAGGCCGACGTCCGAGGCGTCGACCCCGGCCTCGGAGAGCGCCTTGGAGCCAGCGGTGGCCGCGGCCTCCCCGCAGGTGACGTCCCCGGCGTAGAGCCGCCGCTCGCGGATGCCGGTGACCCGCTCCAGCAGGCCGGGGCGGATGCCGAGCCTCTTCATGGTGCCGGCGAGGCGCTCGTCGAGCTCGCCGGACGTGACCACGACCGGTGCCTCGATGGCGTTGATGGAGAGCAGAGCGGTGTTGGCCGCCCGCCAGCTCGTGTTGCCGTTCACGCACACCTCGTTCCAGGGCTCAGGACCCTTGAGGTTAACGGTCCTGGCGGGGTGCTGCCCCTTCCGCCAGAAGCACGAGGGCCCGGCCACCACTGGTGACCGGGCCCTGCTCGCGGTGCGCGAGGGGGGAGTTGAACCCCCACGCCCTTTCGGGCACACGGACCTGAACCGTGCGCGTCTGCCTATTCCGCCACTCGCGCGAGCAGCAGGAAAACTAGCACGCCCGAGCCGGGGCGCTGCGCGACGGCCCCGCCGGGGGGGCACCGCGGGGCCGCCGCCGCGCGCGGGAAGGGCCAGGACCCAGCACCCGGGCGGCGCCCCGACTACGATCCGCAGACCGGCTGCCGCACGTGAGGGGAGGGGCCGTGGGAGTGCTCGACCGCTTCGAGCGCAGCGTCGAGCGCGTGGTCAACGGCGTCTTCGCGAAGGCCTTCAAGAGCGAGGTGCAGCCCGTGGAGCTGGCCAGCGCCCTGCGTCGCGAGGTCGACACCACCTCCGCGGTGGTCGGTCCCGGCCGCACGCTGGTGCCCAACGCCTTCACCATCGACCTCGGCCCTGCGGACCACGAGCGGCTCTCGTCCTGGGAGGACGCGCTGGCCGCGGAGCTCGCCACCGCGGTCACCGACCACGCCCGCGCCCAGCGGTACTCCTTCTCGGGACCGGTCAGCGTGCGGCTCCAGCTGGACGAGGAGCTCGCGACCGGCGTCTTCCGCGTGCGCAGCGCCCGCGTGCGCGGCGGCATCGCCCCGGCCACCTCCGCCGTGGCCACCCCCTCCCACCCCGTGCTCGAGGTGGACGGCCGCAGCTACCAGATGGCCTCGGAGCGCACCGTCATCGGTCGCGGCAGCGAGTGCGACGTCGTGGTCGACGACCCCGGCACCTCGCGCCGGCACCTGGAGGTGGTCCGCAGCGGCGGGCGCACCACCGTCCACGACCTGGGCTCCACCAACGGGACCGTGGTGGACGGCCGGCGCCTGGACGAGGCCGGTGGGCGCTCCGCCGTCCTGCACGACGGCAGCCGCATCCAGCTCGGGCGCACCACGGTCGTCTTCCACTCCGGCTCCGGTGCTGACGACGCCGACGCCGACGGGGAGTGGTGAGGCCGTGAGCCAGCTCACCGTCACCGTCCTCCAGCTGGGGCTCCTCGTGGTGCTCTGGCTGTTCGTGCTGGGGGTCGTCGCCGTCCTGCGCCGTGACCTGTACGGCGTGCGCGCACCGCGCCAGGCGGCACCCGCTGCCCCCGCCGCGGCCGGGGCACCGGCCCCCGCCCCGTCGGCGCCAGCGTCCAGCGCTCCCGAGGCACCCGCGGCCCCGTCCCGCACCGCCCCACCCGCCGCCCGCCCCGCACCGGCCCCCCGGCCCCGGCTGCTGGTGGTCACGGAGGGCCCGCGCGCCGGCACCCGGCTCGAGCTGGGCGCCTCCCCGGTCACGCTGGGCCGGGCTGACGACTGCACCCTCGTCCTCGGGGACGACTACGCCTCCGGCCACCACGCCCGCCTGACGCCCTCGAGCAGCGCTCCCGGGGGGTGGGTCCTGGAGGACCTGGGCTCCACCAACGGCACCAGCCTCGGCTCGGGCCCGGCCGGCTCACCGGTGCGCGGGGCGGTGCCGGTGGGTGCCGGCAGCGTGGTGCGCATCGGGCGGACCACGCTGGAGCTGCGCCCGTGACCCTCGCCCTGCGGGCGGCCGCCCGCTCCGACGTCGGCCTGGTGCGCGCCAGCAACCAGGACTCCGGCTTCGCCGGCGCCCGCTTCGTCGTCGTCGCCGACGGCATGGGCGGGCACGCCGGCGGCGACGTGGCCTCGGCCACGGCCGTGGCCGAGCTCATGGGCCTGGACGACGAGGCGCACGGCGCCGAGGCCCCGCAGCGCCTGGCCGACGCCGTGGCCCGCGCCCAGGAGGCGCTGCTGCGGCGGGTGGCCGTCGAGCCGGCGCTGGCCGGCATGGGCACCACCGTCACCGCACTGCTGCGCGCCGGGGAGCGCCTGGTGCTCGCGCACCTGGGGGACTCCCGCGCCTACCTGCTGCGGGACGGCGCCCTGGTCCAGGTCACGCGCGACCACACCTTCGTGCAGCGCCTGGTCGACGAGGGCCGCATCACCGCCGAGGAGGCGGAGCACCACCCGCAGCGCAACGTGATCCTCCGGGTCCTCGGCGACGTGCAGTCCTCCCCCGAGCCCGACCTGTCGGTGCAGGAGGCGCACGTCGGGGACCGCTGGCTGCTGTGCTCCGACGGGCTGCCCCGCGTGGTCTCGGACGAGACCATCGAGCGGACGCTGGACGGCGTGCCGGACGTCGGCCGGTGCGCGGAGACCCTCGTCGAGCTGGCCCTGCGGGCGGGTGCCCCGGACAACGTGACCTGCGTGGTGGCGGACGTGGTCGAGGTGGACCCGGGCGGACCCGCCGCCACGGTCCGCCAGGTGGTCGGTGCCGCCGGCGAGCGCCCCGACCCGGCCGAGCGCGCCGTCCGCATCCCCACCAGCCCCGCCATGCGCGCGGCGGTGCTGGGACGGGGTGCCGCGACGGCGCCATTGACGGCGACCGCGGCCGCCGCACCGGCGGGCGCGGCGGCGGGCGCGGTGCCGGTGTCGGCCCGCTCCCCCGAGGAGGTGGAGACCGGGCCGCCCGGCGAGCGTCCCGAGGACCTGGCCGAGGGGCCGCCGCCCCGGCCCGCGAGGGTCCGCTGGGGACAGCGGGTCCTCGTGGTCCTCGTCGTGGTCCTCGTGCTCGGGGGCGGCGCCCTGGCCGGGTCGGCGTGGCTGGGGCGCCAGTACTTCGTCGCCGACGACGGCGGCGCCGTGGCGATCTACCGCGGCCTGCCCCAGGACGTCGGACCCGTGCACCTGTCACGGCTCGTCGACGTCACCGACGTGCGCGTGGCGGACCTGCCGGCCATCTACCGGGACCAGGTGGCCAGCGGCATGACCGCGAGCAGCCTCCCCGGCGCCCAGCAGGTGGTGGCGCGGCTGCGCGAGGTGTCCCGCACCTCCGGTGCCTCCTCCGACAGCACCGCCTCCCCGTCCCCGACCTCCGCCCCCGCCGAGACCACCGCTGGGCAGCCGGTGCCGTCGGACACGACCGCGGCGGCGACCCCGTGAGGGCGCGCTGGGTCGAGCTGGGACTCACCGCGGTGGCGGTGGGCGTGGCGATGGGCGCCTACGGCCTCGTGGGGGTGGCCGCCGACGGCGCCTGGCCCGCCGACCTCCTCGGCTACGGCGGCGGCCTCGGGGTCCTGGCCCTCGTGCTGCACCTCGCGGTGCGCTGGCGGGCGCCCTACGCCGACCCGCTGCTCGTCCCCGTGGCGATGCTGCTGAACGGGCTGGGCCTGGCGCTCATCCACCGCCTCGACGTGGCCGAGGACGCCGGCTTCGCCGAGCGGCAGCTCGCGTGGTCCGCCGTCGGCCTGCTGCTGGCCACCGTCGTCGTCGTCCTCCTGCGCGACCACCGCTGGCTGCGCCGGTACACGTTCACGGCGATGGTCCTCGGGCTCGTCCTGCTCGTCATGCCCCTGGTCCCCGGTCTGGGACGCAACATCAACGGCGCGCAGATCTGGGTGCGGGTGGGCCCCGTCGGCTTCCAGCCGGGCGAGCTGGCCAAGATCGTGCTGACGGTGTTCTTCGCCGGGTACCTCGTGACCGCCCGGGACACCCTGTCCCTCGTGGGCCCCCGGTTCCTGGGCCTGCAGCTGCCCCGCCTGCGCGACCTCGGACCGCTCGTGGTGGCCTGGCTGGCGAGCCTGGGCGTGCTGGTGCTCGAGCGCGACCTCGGCACCTCGCTGCTGTTCTTCGGCCTGTTCGTGGCGATGCTCTACGTGGCCACCCAGCGCTTCAGCTGGATCGCCATCGGCCTGGTGCTCTTCGCCGGCGGGGCGGTCTTCGCGTGGAGCATCTTCTCCCACGTCCAGGCGCGGGTGAGCGCCTGGCTGGACCCGTTCTCCTCCGCGATCTACGGCAAGGCCTTCGGCGGCAGCTACCAGCTGGTGCAGGGCCTGTTCGGCTTCGCGCACGGCGGCCTGCTCGGCACGGGCATCGGCCAGGGGCGCCCGCAGATCGTCCCGGAGGCCGAGAGCGACTTCATCCTCGCCACCCTCGGCGAGGAGCTGGGGCTGGTCGGCCTGCTGGCGGTCCTCGTGCTCTACCTCGTGCTGGTCGAGCGCGGGCTGCGCGCCGCCGTGGCGGCGCGCGACGGCTTCGGCAAGCTGCTGGCCGGCGGCCTGGCCTTCGCGATCGGCCTGCAGTGCTTCGTGGTGGCCGGCGGGGTGCTCCGCGTCATCCCGCTGACGGGTCTGACCATGCCGTTCCTCGCCTACGGCGGGTCGAGCCTGGTGGCCAACTGGATGATCGTCGGGCTGCTGCTGCGCATCTCCGACGCCGCGCGCCGCCCCGCACCCGCCGTCCCCGAGCCCGAGGGCGCCCCCGTGGTGCCCGACGAGGCCGGCGCCGCCGCCACCCAGGTGGTGCGCCTGTGAACGCCCCCCTGCGCCGGCTCGCCGTGGTGGTCACGGCGATGTTCACCGCCCTCATGGTCGCCGCGACCTGGGTGCAGTTCGTCGACGCCGGCCAGCTGCGCGCCGACCCGCGCAACTCGCGCACCCTCTACGACCGGCTGGGTCGCGAGCGGGGTCCCATCACCACCGCCGACGGCACCGTGATCGCCGAGTCGGTCCCGGAGGACGACCAGTACCGCTACCAGCGGACCTACCCCGAGGGCCCCCTCTACTCGGCGGTGACCGGCACGTTCTCGGTGACCACCGGCCCGAGCGGGCTGGAGAAGGCCGAGGACGAGTACCTGTCCGGCACCTCCGACAAGCTCTTCTACCGCCGCATCACCGACCTCCTCACGGGGACGCAGCCCGGCGGCGCCGTGGTGGAGACCACGCTGCGCGACGCCGTCCAGAAGGCCGCGGCGGACGGCCTGGGGGACCAGCAGGGCGCCGTGGTGGCCCTGGACCCCAAGACCGGTGACGTCCTGGCCCTGTACTCCTCCCCCGGGTGGGACCCGAACGCCCTCGCCAGCCACGACACCTCGGCGGCCGCGCAGGCGGCCTCGAGCCTGGACGCCGCCGCCGGCGACCCCCTGGTGAGCAAGGCGACGGCCCAGAGGTACCCGCCAGGCTCGACGTTCAAGCTGGTCACCACGGCCGCGGCCCTGGAGAGCGGGAAGTACACCGCGGACAGCGTGCTCGACGGGCCGGCGCAGCTGACGCTCCCGCAGACCACGGCCACCCTGGCCAACGACGACGACAGGCCGTGCGGCACCGACGGGAAGACGTCCCTGGCCGACGCGCTGCGCGTCTCGTGCAACACCGCCTACGCCAGCCTCGGGATGGCCCTGGGCCAGGACGCGCTGCGCGAGCAGGCGCAGAAGTTCGGGTTCGATTCCGCCTTCGACATCCCGACCCCGGTGGCGAAGAGCACGTTCCCGGCGTCGCTCAACGCGCCGCAGCTCGCGCAGTCGAGCATCGGGCAGTTCGACGTCTCGGCGACCCCGATGCAGATGGCCATGGTCGCCGCGGCGATCGCGAACGGTGGAGTGGTGATGCAGCCCAACCTGGTGCGCACGGTGCGCGGCCGAGACCTCGAGGTGCTGGACGCGCCGCGCCCCACCGAGCGCGGGCGCGCCGTGTCCGAGCAGACCGCGAGCAGCTTGACCGCCATGATGGAGGGCGTGGTGCAGTCCGGGACCGGTCGCAGGGCGCAGATCCCCGGCACCGCCGTGGCCGGGAAGACCGGGACGGCGCAGAACGCGGCCGGTGCCGCTCCGCACGCGTGGTTCACCGCTTTCGCGCCCGCGAACGACCCCGAGGTGGCTGTGGCCGTGTTCGTGGAGTCCGGCGGCAGCGCCGCGCAGGAGGCCTCCGGCGGCAGCGTGGCGGCCCCCATCGCCAAGTCGGTCATGCAGGCGGCGCTGTCGGTCCAGACGGCCCAGGGCTCGGGGAGCAACGGCTGATGCGCGTCGACGCGGGCACGGTGCTGGGCAACCGCTACCAGCTGACCACCCCCATCGCCTCCGGCGGCATGGGGGAGGTGTGGGAGGCCCACGACGAGCTGCTGGGCCGCACGGTGGCCGTCAAGGTGCTGCGCAGCGAGCTCGCCAGCGACGCCGGGTTCCTGGCCCGGTTCCGCACAGAGGCCCGCAACAGCGCCCGCCTCGCCCACCCGGCGATCGCCGCCACGTACGACTACGGCGAGTCCGACGGCAGCGCGTGGCTGGTGATGGAGCTGGTGCCGGGGGAGCCCCTCAGCGACCTGCTGGCCACGCAGCACTCCGTGGAGCCGCGCCGCGCCATGCGCATCATCGCCTCGGCCGCGTCCGGGCTGGCAGCGGCCCACGAGGCCGGGATCGTCCACCGCGACGTCAAGCCCGGCAACCTCCTCGTGACGCCCACCGGCGGGGTGAAGGTCACCGACTTCGGCATCGCCCGGGCGGCGGCGGAGGCTCCCCTGACGGCCACCGGCCAGGTCATGGGGACGGCGGCCTACCTCTCGCCGGAGCAGGCGACCGGCCGGCGCGACCTCACGCCCGCCGTCGACGTCTACGCCCTCGGCGTGGTGGCCCACGAGATGCTCGCGGGGCAGCGCCCCTTCACCGGCGAGTCCCAGGTGGCCATCGCGCTGGCGCAGGTCAACGACCCGCCACCGCCCCTGCCCTCGTCCGTGCCCGCCGGGGCGCGCGCCCTGGTGGACGCCTGCCTGGCCAAGGACCCGAACGCCCGTCCCCGCGACGCCGCCGTCGTGGCCCAGGTGGCCTCCCTGGTGGCCGACGGGGACGACGCCCGCGCGCAGCGCGTGCTGCTCGCGGGACTCGGCTCCGCCGCCGCAGCGGCTGCGGGAGCCGCCGGTGCCTCCACGGTGGCGCTGCCGCCGACCGCCGACGCGACCCGCGCCATGCCGCCCCAGGACGACGAGACGGTGCCCTGGCCCGAGCCGGCAGCTCCGGCCACGCGGCGCTCCGCCCAGGCCGCGGCGGCTGCCTACGCCGCCGGCGCCGGGATCGGCGCTGGAGCCGGCGCGGCTCACGGGGGCGCCTACCCGCGCACGGGCATGACCACGGGCCCGCAGGGGACCCCGGAGCCGACCGGGCAGCGCTCCGGCCGGGGGCGCATGACCGTGCCGCTGCTGGGCCTGCTGGCCGTGCTCGTCCTGGTCCTGGCGGCGCTGGTCTACTTCAACGGGCAGCGCTCCACGTCCAACACCCCTCAGAACGCACCGCTGAGCACGGTCTCGCCGAGCACCAGCACCAGCCCGTCACCGGAGCGGACCACCGTAACCCAGACCCAGACGGAGACCGCGACGAGCAGCGCGGCGTCGCAGACGCCGTCCACGGCCACCTCGGCGCCGAGCGAGTCCGCCAGCCAGTCGGCCTCCGCGCCGGCGAGCACCGCCAGCGAGCCGGCGTCGTCGGCTCCCGCGGTCACGCCGAGCGCGGGCACCTCGGCGACCCCCGGTGCCAGCGGGACCGCCGGTGGCGTCGGCGCCGCGGGCGCCGCCGTGCAGGGGGTGGGAGGAGCGTGACCGGAGCCCCCCGCGTGCTCGGTGACCGCTACGAGGTCTCCGAGCTGCTGGGGCGCGGCGGCATGGCGGAGGTCCACGCCGGGCGCGACCAGCGGCTCGGCCGCCGGGTCGCCATCAAGCTGCTGCGGTCGGACATGGCCCGGGACCCGGTCTTCCAGGCGCGCTTCCGCCGCGAGGCGCAGTCGACCGCGGGGTTGAACCACCCGGCGATCGTCGCCGTGTACGACACCGGCGAGGACGTCTGGACCGAGTCCGGCGGCGCGCAGGTCCGCACCCCGTACATCGTCATGGAGTACGTCGAGGGCCGCACGGTGCGCGAGCTGCTCGACGAGGCCGGTGGCGCCGGCCTGGGCACCCAGCGCGCCGTGGAGATCACCGCCGGGGTGCTCACCGCGCTGCAGGCCGCGCACGACGCCGGGATCGTCCACCGGGACGTCAAGCCCGCCAACGTCATGGTCACGCCCACCGGCGGCATCAAGGTCATGGACTTCGGCATCGCCCGCGCCGTGGCCGACTCCTCGGCCACGATGACCCAGACCAGCGCCGTCATCGGCACCGCGCAGTACCTCTCCCCCGAGCAGGCGCGCGGTGAGGTGGTGGACGCCCGCACGGACCTGTACTCCACCGGCTGCCTCGTCTACGAGCTGCTGACCGGCCGCCCGCCGTTCATCGGCGACTCCCCGGTGGCGGTGGCCTACCAGCACGTCGGGGAGCTGCCCGCGCCGCCCAGCCAGTACAACCGCGCCGTCGACGACGAGCTTGACCGGGTGGTGCTCAAGGCGCTGTCCAAGCTCCGCGACGACAGGTACTCCGACGCGCTGGAGTTCCGGGACGACCTGCTGGCCGCGGAGGCGGGCCATCCCGTCATGGCCCCCACGGTGGCCGTGGCGCACGCCGCGGCCACGCAGCACCTGCCGACCACCACCGAGGCGACCCGCGCCGTGGCGGCGGGGGGCTTCGTCAGCCGGCGCACCCGCACCGACCCCACGGGCCAGGCCGCGGCGGTCGACGCCCCGGTGACGGGCCAGTTCGCCGCGCAGCCCGAGCCCCGGCGGGGCAGCCGGGCGTTCATGTCGGTGCTCGTGGCCGTGCTCCTCGTGGTGCTCCTCCTGGTCGGGTGGCTCACCTACCGGGCCTACCAGGAGTCGAGCATGGTCACGGTGCCGACGCTGGTCGGCAGCAGCCAGCAGACCGCCGAGGCGGCGCTGCGCGGCCAAGGGCTCTCGGTCAGCGGCACCACGCCCCGCGCGGACTCCTCCGCCGCCGGCACCGTCATCGACTCGGACCCCAAGGCCGGCACCCGTGTGGAGGCCAAGTCCGGGGTCGCGCTCGTCGTCTCCAGCGGCCCTGCCGCGGTGCAGGTCCCCGACGTCACGGGGCGCACCGAGAGCCAGGCCAAGCAGGACCTCGAGGCGCGGGGCCTCATCGAGGGCACGGTCTCCCCGCAGGACTCCTCCTTGCCGCAGGGCACGGTCATGAAGAGCGACCCGGCGGCCGACGCCGAGGTGCAGCCCGGGACCGCGGTCAACCTCGTCATCGCCTCCGGCAAGGTCGGGCTCACCGACCAGACCGGCAAGACGCAGGAGGCGGCCCAGGCGGCGCTCACCGCGCTGGGGCTGAGTCCGTCCTACACGGTGGAGCCGAGCGACGCCCCGGCCGGCCAGATCATCCGGCAGAGCCCGCCCTCGGGCAGCGTGGCGGTGGGCAGCATCGTGCAGCTGGTCGTCTCCGGCGGCCCCACGGCCACTGCGACGACCACCGAGGCCCCGACGAGCCAGCCGACGGGCCAGCCCTCCGAGGGCGCCGGTGGTGGCCAGACCCCGAGCCAGAGCCCGTCGTCCAGCCAGTCCCCGAGCGGCACGCCGACGCAGGGGACCACGCTGGCCCCCGAGGACCCGGCGCCGACGGACTCTCCGACGAGGGGCTCCCGGTAGGGCTCAGCACGGGCTCCGGGCGGCGGCGCCGCTGCCCCTGTCAGGCGGAGCGGGGCTGCTGCTCGGCGCGGACGAGGGGGGCCATGCCGGCGGAGCGCTCGACGGCGCCGTCGTCACCGCAGACCTCGAGCCAGTTGGCCAGCAGCCGGTGCCCCCCCTGCGTGAGCACCGACTCCGGGTGGAACTGCACGCCGTAGAGCGGCAGGTCTCGGTGCTGGAGGGCCATCACCACGCCACCGGTGGTGCGGCCGGTGACCACCAGCTCGGCGGGCACGGTGTCGGACACCACGGCCAGGGAGTGGTACCGGGTGGCGGTGAAGGGCTGCGGCAGCCCGTGGAGCACGCCCTCGCCCTCGTGGACGACGTCGCTGGTCTTCCCGTGGAGCAGCTCCTCCGCGTGCGTCACGGTGGCCCCGTAGACCTCGCCCAGAGCCTGGTGGCCCAGGCAGACGCCGAGCATCGGCGTGCGGGTGTCCGCGCAGCGCCGCACGAGGTCCGGACTGGCCCCCGCGTCCTGGGGGGCTCCGGGTCCCGGGGACAGCAGGACGCCGTCCATGCCGTCGAGCACGCTCCCGCCGTCCAGCGACGGGTCGTCGTTGCGGAGCACGCGGCAGTCGACGCCGAGCTGCTCGAGGTAGCCCACGATCGTCCAGACGAAGCTGTCGTAGTTGTCGACGACGAGCACGCGGCGGCCGGTGGAGGTCATCGAGGAACCGTAGCGTGGGCGAGCTGCAGGGAGCCGTCCCAACCGGGCACGCTGACGTCCTCCTGACGCAGCTGCCACCCCAGACCCACCCGGGCGGCGTCGGACAGGTAGGCCCGCACGGCCGGTGAGGAGTCGACCGCGGCCTTGAGCGCCGCGGGGTCACCGACCGCTCTCACGGTGTAGGGCGGGGCGTACAGGCGTCCCTGCAGGCGCAGGACGTTGCCCACGCAGCGCACCGCGGAGGTGGAGATGATCCGCTGGTCCTGGAGCCCCACCGCGGTCGCGCCCCCCGCCCACAGGGCGTTGACCACGGCCTGGAGGTCCTGCTGGTGGACGATGAGGACGTCGGCCGAGACGCCGCTGGCGCCCGAGGCGGCGGTGTCCGCGGCGCGCGGCGCGTCGTCCAGGGTGATCACCAGGCCCGGGCCGTCGACGGGGTCGAGACCGGCGGCACCGGCCAGCGCGCCCGCCTCGGACTGCAGCTGCTGGGCGGCCGGGTCGTCCACCTCCTGGCCGAGCCGGGAGACCTCCTCCTGCAGCTGCGCGAGGCGCCGGTCGTCGCGGGCGACGTCCCGCTCGCGGGCCACCACCTGGCTGCGCAGGTCGCTGGTGCTGGCCCGCAGGTCCGTGCCGTCGGCGGTGCGCGCCGAGGTCGCGAACAGCGCGCCCGCCAGCACGAGGACGACGACGACGGCGGCAGCGCCGAGGCTCGGGCGGGACCAGCGGCGGCGCGTCGGGCCGCTGCGACCGCCGTCCTCGGGGTCCTGCCGCGGTGACGGCTCAGCGGCGGGCACGGGCTCGTGCGCAGCGTCCGTCACGGCTCGCCCTCCTCGCCCGGTGCGGGCGACTACCCTCGGGCCCTGACACAGCCCTGCTGAGGAGGACCGGTGCCCGAGTCGAGGATACGTCGCCGCCGCGCGTGGACAGCCCCGCGCGAGAAGAGCGCCGGGCCCCGCCCGAGCCCCCGCTGGTGGGTGACCGTCATGCTCGCGCTGATGGTGCTCGGGCTGGTGTGGATCGTCGTCTACTACCTCAGCGGCGCCACGTACCCCGTACCGGCGCTGGGCCCGTGGAACCTGGGCGTGGGCTTCGGCGTGGTGCTGATCGGCTTCGCCATGACCACCCGCTGGCGCTGACGCACCCCGCTCCTGCGGGGCCGGCGCCTCACAGGAGCCCGGTGGCCGCCATCCGCGTCACGGCGGCCACCAGGAGGACCAGGGCGACGGCGGCCGCTCCGGCCGCCTGCACGGGGGTCCGGGCCCGCTGGGGCGCGTACGCGTACACCGCCCCGAGCGCCAGGCCCGTGACCAGCCCTCCCAGGTGCGCCTGCCAGGCGATGCCCGGCACCAGGAAGCCGATCGCCCCGTTGATGACGATGAGCACGACCACCTGGCCGAACTGCTGGTTGAGCTTGCGCTGGACCAGCACGAGGGCGCCGAAGAGGCCGAAGACGGCGCCGGAGGCCCCCACCGACACGATCCCCCAGCCCCGGCTGTCGGGGCTCACGAGCAGCAGGGTCCCCACGGATCCGCCGAAGGCCGTGATGAGGTACAGCGCCGCGAAGCGCAGCCTGCCGAACTGCTGCTCCAGGTAGGAGCCGAAGAGGTAGAGCGCGTACATGTTGAACGCGATGTGGATCACACCGCCGTGCAGGAACGCGGCCGTGAGAAAGCGCCACGGCTCCGCTGCGGCCACCACGGGCGCGAACCCGAGCGCGTAGGGGAGCCCCGGCAGGGCCGCGTACTGCACGAGGAAGACCGCGACGCAGATCCCGATGATGCTGAGCGTCACCACGGGGCGGCCGCGGCGCACCGTGGCGCCGAAGGCCGTGCGGGCCTGCCGCGCACCGCGGGAGCCCTCGCGCACGCAGTCGACGCACTGGAACCCCACCGCCGCGGGCCGCTGGCACTCGGGGCAGGTCGGCCGCTCGCAGCGCTGGCAGCGGACGTAGGCGACCCGGTCGGGGTGGCGGGGGCAGACCGGGTCCTGCCCGGGAGCCTGGGGCCCCCAGGCAGGATCGGTCACGCGGTCACCTGGTCGTCACTCGCCGATCTCGACGGACTCGAGCACCACGGGCTCCACCGGGCGGTCCATGGCCCCCGTGCGGACACCGGCGATGGCGTCGACGACCTTCTTGCTCTCCTCGTCGGCGACCTCGCCGAAGATCGTGTGCTTGCCCTGCAGCCACGTGGTCGGTGCCACGGTGATGAAGAACTGCGAGCCGTTGGTGCCCTGTCCACCGCGCTTGCCCGCGTTGGCCATGGCCAGCAGGTAGGGCTTGGTGAAGGTCAGCTCGGGGTGGATCTCGTCGTCGAACGTGTAGCCCGGGCCGCCCGTGCCGTTCCCGACCGGGTCACCGCCCTGGACCATGAAGCCCGGGATGACGCGGTGGAAGGTGAGACCGTCGAAGAACCTGTCGGTGCGCTTGGCACCGGTCTGCGGGTCGGTCCACTCCTTCTCACCCGTCGCCAGACCGGTGAAGTTGGCCACGGTCTTGGGAGCGTGGTCGGGGAACAGCACCACGCGGACGTCCCCGTGGTTCGTGTGCAGCGTCGCCTCCATGCGCCCCATCCTCGCACCTGCGCCGATCTCGCCCCCTCGCTGGGCGAGCGGGAGCCCCTCCCGGCAGGATGGGCGCCGACGGTCCGGGAGCCGGGCCCGGGAGGAGGACGCGTGTTCGGGAGGAAGAACCGAGCGGAGCGGACCGCCGCGGCGGTCAGCCACGCCACCAAGGCGGCCGGGGCGACGCTCGCCGGCAAGGCGGAGCAGCGCGCCGCGCAGGTGGCGGGAGAGCTCGCACAGGTCAAGGGCGCGGCGAAGGGCGCCGGCCACAGCGTGGTCGCGTCGGGTGCTGCCCTGCAGGCGGGTGCGCTGAGCAGCGCCCAGCGCATCGCGAAGAGCGCCGAGGACTGGAAGAAGCAGGCGGGGCCGGCGGCCTCGCACGCCAAGGACGCCGCGGTCGGCTACGCGGGCCAGGCCCGCGAGTGGGCGCAGCCGCGGGTGGAGGAGGCCTACGCCAAGGCCGTGCCGCTCGTGGTGGACGCGAAGGACCGCAGCATCCGCGCTGCGGCCCCCAAGGTGGAGCACGCCGCCGAGTCGCTGGTCCCCCACGTAGACCACGCCCGCGACACCATCGTCGAGGAGTGGCTGCCCCGCGCCGTCGCCGCCGTGAGCGCCGCCGCCGCGGCCGCCGCGGCCAAGGCCGGCGAGGCCACCGACGCCGCGGCCACGAGCACCACGGCCGGGCTCAAGAAGGTCAGCGGGAGCCCGCTCATCAGCGCCAAGGCCGCGCGGAAGGCGGCTCGCCGCCGCCGCACGCGCCGCTTCCTGCTGTTCACGACCATCGCCGGTGCCGCCGGCGCTGCGGGCTGGGCCGTGTGGAAGTCGCGCCAGCAGGCCGTGGTGGACCCGTGGGTCCCCGCCACCGCCCCGGGCACGGGCGTGAGCTCGTCGGCCGACCACAGCCGCCTGTCCTCCTCCACGCCGGGCTCCTCCGGCGCCGCCGGGTCGACCCTGGGCGGGGGGAGCGCCGCCAGCGCGTCCTCGGACGTCGACACTCCCGCGGCCGACGGGTCCTCCAAGGCCCAGGACGCGTCGGCGACGGTGGAGAAGGTCGTCGACAAGGCCGCGAGCAAGGTGCAGGAGGCCGTCTCCAAGGTCACCGGTGCCGCCGTCGACTCGGCGAGCTCCGTGCAGGACACGGTCGAGAAGGCCGCCGAGAAGACGGTGGACAAGGCCGGCGACGTCCAGGAGAAGGTCGAGGAGGCTGCGGACAAGGCCAAGGACGCGGCGAACGACGCCGCGGACAAGGCTGACGGCTCCAGCTCGTCGGCGGCGAGCAGCCGTCCCAAGCCCCAGCCGCGCACCAAGCCGTCAGGCTCCTGACGGAGGGCCTCTCCGGAGGCCCCCGGCAGCGCGAAGGCCGGTCACCCGTTCGGGTGGCCGGCCTTCGTGCTGCGTGTGTCTCCGAGTGGAGGCGAGGGGACTCGAACCCCTAACCCCCTGCATGCAAAGCAGGTGCGCTACCAATTGCGCCACGCCCCCGGGGGCACGTCGAGTGGGCCTAACAGGACTTGAACCTGTGACCTCTTCCTTATCAGGGAAGCGCTCTAACCAACTGAGCTATAGGCCCGGGCCGGAGCGCACGCGCATCCGGGTGGAACGAGGTTACCGCACGCCCGGAGGTCAGTCGTCGCTGAGGGTCAGCCGGACGCCGCCGACGAGGCCGCTGGCCAGGTTGTAGAGGACCGCGGCGATGGTGCTGATGAGCGTGAGCAGGACGACGTCGACGACGGCGAGGAAGACCGTGACCGACAGCACGCGCGACAGGCTCAGCAGGTCCGCCACCCGGAAGTTGCTCTCGGTGCCGACGACGTCGCTGATGACGCTGTCGAGCTGGGTGAAGACGCCCATGCCGTCCAGGACCACCCACAGCACCGTCACCGCGACCACGGCGATGATGCCCAGGGCCACCGACAGCAGGAACGCCAGCCGCGCCACCGACCACAGGCTGACCCGGGACAGGCTGAGCTTGACCCGGCGCGGCGCCTCCCCGGCGGGGGTGGGCGCCGCGTGTCCCGCCTCGGTGCGCTCCGCGGCCGGCGCCTCGGAGCCGGCGCGCGCCGGCCGCACGGCGGTGGGAGCCGCCGCCTGCGGCGCGGCGGCCGGAGGCGGTGGGAGCCGCCGCCTGCGGCGCGGCGGCCGGTGCTTG